>NZ_JBFUMD010000006.1:0-24982 GCF_054049555.1 Nocardioides sp. P5_C9_2 | reverse complement strand
TCGCGCTGGTGCGCGAGGGCCACGGCATCGCGCGGATCGCCGAGGCGCTGGAGCGCACCGAGGGGGCGGTGACCCCGCGGCTGCGCGCGCTGCTGCCGCCGGAGCAGCGCGCCATCCTGGCCGACCGGGTGCTGCCCACGCTGCGCGACCACCTGCGGGAGCGAGCGGACTACCCGTGGGCGGAGATCATGGTCACCATGCCGCCGCCGGCACCTGTCGTGGAGGAGGTGGTCCACCGGGCGGGCGTCGCCGGCCTCGAGCCCGCGCTGCTCGCCGAGTTGGCCTGGGCGGTGCTGCACTGCGAGACCGTCGCGACCGCGGCCGTGCTCGAGGTGTGCCACGAGGTCGAGATCCGAGGTCTGCGCCGCGACCTGGAGGAGCGGCTGGCCACGGCGCTCCAGGTCCGCGTCCCGCCGGTGACGCCCGACGAGGCGTCGTACGCCGCCCACGCCCGGCTGGACGCGGCGTGCGGCCGCCCGTCGTACCGGTCGGGCCGCGACGGCTACCCGAGCCCCCGCGGTCTCTACGGGTCACCGCGGGACACGACCTACGAGCCCGGGTGGTGACGCCGGCCGGGGCGCTGCGTCAGAGCTCGTCGAGGAACCGGTCGAAGACCCGCGCGCCGAACTCCAGGGCGTCGACGGGCACCCGCTCGTCGACGCCGTGGAACAGCGCGGTGAAGTCGAGGTCGGCGGGCAGCCGCAGCGGCGCGAAGCCGTACGACGTCATCCCCAGCTTGGTGAAGTGCTTGGCGTCCGTGCCCCCGCTCATGAGGTACGGCGCCACCACGGCGTCGGGGTCCTCGGCGAGGAGCGAGCGGGTCATCGCGTCGACCAGGTGGCCCTCGTAGGGCATCTCCCAGGGCTGCTGGTGGGAGAGGAAGTCGATGTCCACGCCCTCGCCGCACAGCTCGCGCAGGGTGTCGAAGAACTCGTCCTCGTAGCCCGGCAGGAAGCGGCCGTCGACGTGGGCCGTGGCCTCGGTCGGGATCACGTTCACCTTGTAGCCCGCACCCAGCATCGTCGGGTTGGCGGTGTTGCGGATCACCGCGCCGAGCATCCGGGCGGCGCTGCCGAACTCGTCGATCAGGGCAGGCGCGTTCTCGGGGGTCGCCTCGGTGCCGGCGATGTCGGCGACCGTGGCGAGGAGCACCTCCATGGTCGGCGTCAGGCGGACCGGCCACTGGTGGGCACCGATCCGGGCGACTGCCCCGCTGAGCCGGGTGACGGCGTTGTCGGTGTTGATCATCGAGCCGTGGCCCGCCCGGCCGCGGGCGGTGAGCTTCATCCAGGCCATCCCCTTCTCGGCGGCCTCGATGAGGTAGATCCGGCGACCGCGGACGGTGGCGCTGAAGCCACCGACCTCGCCGATGGCCTCGGTGCAGTCGGCGATCTCGTCCGGGTGCTGCTGGACGATCACCTCCGCGCCCTTGTGCCCGCCGGCCTCCTCGTCGGCGGTCAGGCAGAGCACCAGCTCACGGTCGGGCAGCCGGCCGGCGCGTGCCCGGGCCCGGACGGTGCTGAGCAGCATCGCGTCGAAGTCCTTCATGTCCACGGCTCCGCGGCCCCAGACGAAGCCGTCCTGGACCTCGCCCGAGAACGGGTCGACCTGCCAGTCCTCGGCCGCCGCGGGGACGACGTCGAGGTGACCGTGGACGAGCAGCGGCGGCTTGGTCGATCCCGCGGACCCGCCCCACCGGGCGACGAGGTTGGTGCGCCCCGGCTCGGACTCGTAGAGACGCGACTCGATGCCCACCTCGTCCAGCAGCGTGGCGACGTACTCGGCGGCCTTGCGCTCCCCCGGTCCGTCCGCGTCCCCGTAGTTGGAGGTGTCGATCCGGATGAGCTCCCGGCACAGGTCGACGACCTCGCCGGCGGGGTCGTGGGCGGGATCGATCGAGGTCACCGAGGTCTCGTCAGCCATGCCCCCATCCTGCCCCAGAGCAGGAGCCACCCCGATTCGAGAGTTGGGCGGGCGTCTTGCTACGGTTCTCCAGCACTCGTCCGGGTGGCGGAATTGGCAGACGCGCTAGCTTGAGGTGCTAGTGCCCGTATTAGGGCGTGGGGGTTCAAGTCCCCCCTCGGACACTGAGAAGGCCCCGGCTCCACGGGGCCTTTTCTTCATTTCGGGTTCTTCACGTCGGAGCCGTCTGTCAGAGCACCGTCTGCCCGTACATCTCGCCCAGCGGATCGGCGATGAGCTCGATCCGGGCTCCGTCAGGGTCGCGGAAGTAGACCGAGACCTCGCTGTGCACCACGTGCTCGATCCCGGCGTCCTCCAGGCGGTGCACGATCTCCTCCCACCGCTCCGGAGCAACGGATATCGCCAGGTGGTGCAACCCGCCGAGGACCTCCGCATAGGGGCCGACCTCCAGCCCGGGGAAGTCGAAGAACGCCAGGAGGTTGCGGTGGCCGATGTCGAAGAAGAAGTGCGAGGAGCCGGGGTAGTCCCGGTTGTCGATGAGCTCGGTGAGCGGGAATCCCAGCAGGCCCTGGTAGAACTCGATGGTGCGCTCGACGTCGCTGCTGATGAGCGCGGTGTGGTGCAGTCCCCGTGCCGTGGTGGCGGGTCGCTCCCCCGCCGGACGCAGGTGCGCTCGACGGATGCGTGCGCGCTCGGCCTCGACGGCCGTGAGGTCGGGCGTCGTACCGGTCATGGCGCACCACGATCGGACGTGACCGCACCGACGGACCCGGCAGGGTGTCGGCGTCGACGGCCCAGCATGTAGGGCAGGCCCGCTCCGGCGGCGTACGCCGTGCGCGCCAGGCGTCCTCGCCAGGTGGGGCGCGGGAGTGCCCCGGCACCACCGTCCAGGGACGTCACGTCGACGTAGTAGGCACGCACCTGCCCGATGCCCTCGACCTCCGGAGAGATCGCCCGCGCCGGGTCGCGGAGACTGGACGTGCCGTCCCGGAGGAGCTCCTCGGTCAGCAGGACGTACTCCCGCACCGGGACGGCGTTCTTCAGCAGCCGGTGCACCAGGATGACGTCGATGCCGACGAGCTTGCGGCTCTGTCGGATGCTCTGGGTGGCGACGTCCCCCACGTGGGCCACGAACTTGAGCGTGAGGTCGGCCGCCTGCTTGCACCCCGAGCACGGGCAGAGGTTCCTGGCGACGTACTCCCGTTCGAGGTGGAACGCCCGGTGCATCGCGGTGGCCAGGTCCGTGACCTCTCGGACGAGCTCGTCGGAGCCTGCGGGATCCGCCTCGCGGTAGAGGAAGGCCGCGTCGCCCTCGATCTCGATCAGCTCGAGACCGGGAGCCGCGTCGATCACCCGCTCGAGCAGCCGCCCGGTGTTGACCTGCGCGTGCGCGAGGCTCATCCGGTGGGTGCTCATGTACTCGGTGTAGCCGCCGATGTCCGCGATGAGCAGGAGTGCGCGGACCGACGCCATGCCTCACGATCGCAGACCGGTGCGCCACCCTCAAGGGGGTGGGAGCGGCGGGTTCCCGTGCGGGCGCTCCGGGTCGTAGCGGTCCAGCAGCCGGTCGACACTCCGCGCGGCCTCCCGCGCGCTCGGCGTGTAGCCGACGATGACCGGCAGGAACCGGTCCGAGAGCAGCGCCCGCAGGCGTACGTCGCTCCGCGCCACCACCGTGGCGGTCCGGGGGATGCGTCGCAGCAGCGCGATCTCGCCGAAGCCCTCGCCGGGCCCGAGGGTCGCCACCACCCGCCCGTCACCCACCACGTCGACCTCGCCCGACTCCACCACGTAGAACCGGTCGCCGACGTCGCCCTGGCTGAACACGGTGGTGCCGGCCGGGACCTCCGTCGACTCCAGGCCACGGGCGAGCTGCTCGACGGAGGGAAGCGGCAGCGTGCGCAGCATGGGGACCTGCTGGAGCAGGCTGACGTCCACGTCCTGCACGACCACCGAGCGGTCGAGGGCCCGCAACCGCCACCAGGACACCACCGCGAGCACGGGGCACAGCAGACCGATGCCGACCAGTGCCGCACGCACACCGGACGCCTCGACCGCCCACGACGCGACGACGGCGCCGACCCCGATGGACAGCGCGACCAGGCTCTCGAGCACCCCGAACACCCGGGCCAGCACCTCGTCGGGCGCCATCCGACCCAGGAGGGTGAAGCCCGCGACGTCGATGAGCGCGTTGCCGACGCCGACCAGCGCCAGGAAGCCCAGCGCCACGGTGTCCCGGGGCACCAGGCCGACGAGCACCAGTGGCAGGCCCCAGAGGGCGACCCCGACGGCGAACCACGCGCCGAGTCGCCGGGTGCCGACGAGGAGCGAGGCCGCCAGCGAGCCGAGGACAGCACCCACGCCGACGGCCGTCATCAGGGTGCCGGCGCCCGGCTCCCCCCGGTCCAGCAGCTCGATCGAGACCACGACGGAGAACACGGTCAGCGCTCCGCGGGTGAAGGACTGCGCGGCCGCGAGGGCGAGCACCAGGGCCAGGTCGGGGCTGTGGGAGACCACCCCGACGCCCTCGATCGCCTCGCGCACCAGGCGGCGCCGCGGCGACGCGGAGGGACGTGGCGGGGCGTCGTACCTCAGCCGGAGCAGGAGGCCGGCGGACCACAGGGACGCGGCGGCGGCGACGGCGAACACGACCTCCACATCGGCGACCTCGAGCAGCACCGCGGCGATGAGCGGACCCACCAGGGTCGCCAGGGAGTCGAGCATCCCGCGGACGACGTTGGCGCTGACCAGCTCGTGGCCGGTGCGGCACAGGGAGGGCAGCAGAGCGGAGTGCGCCGGACGGAAGAGCGTCGCCGCGATCGTCGACAGGACCGCGAGGGCGTAGATCGCGATCGGTGCCCCGCCCACCGCGGCGACGACGGCGGCCGCCGCGGTGGCGAGGCCGCGCACCGTGGACACGACCACCAGGACGCGCTCGCGACGGCCGCGGTCGGCGAGGGGCGACAGCAGCGGAGCACAGATCGCCGACGGCACCATCCGCAGCAGCCCCACCAGGCCGAGAGCGGTCGCCCCGCCCTCGCGGTAGGCCACGATGCCGAAGGCGACGGTGAACGCCCACTCGGCCGTCCATGCGCCGAGGAAGCTCAGCTGGGCGCGACGCAGGTCGCCGTTGCGGGCATTGCTGGTGAACGCGGCCGCGGCGTCGGCCAGCCGGTGGGTGGTCAGCGGCCGCGCCGGGGCCTGCCCGAGGGACCCATCCGGTGGTGGACGCGGATCGGAGCCTCACCCAGGCCGGGCACTCCCGGTGCGTCGGACTGCGTCAACCCGGGCGGATCGCGTCTCCACCGCCGCTCGAGGATGACACCGAACACCACGACGTACGC
Source organism: Nocardioides sp. P5_C9_2 (assembly GCF_054049555.1). Lineage (NCBI taxonomy): Bacteria > Bacillati > Actinomycetota > Actinomycetes > Propionibacteriales > Nocardioidaceae > Nocardioides > Nocardioides sp. P5_C9_2. The sequence continues at coordinate 19,715 of NZ_JBFUMD010000006.1, read as the reverse complement.
CACCAGGGCCCCGAGGATGATCCACACCATGCGCCGACCGTACGCCTGAAAGGCGCTGTCAGGGAGTGTTCACCCGGATGCCGTGGCCGGCCAGCAGGGCGACGAGGGAGCCGGGTCCCCGCTCGAAGTGCCAGTGCTCGGCGAYGAGTCCAGCGGCCCGGGCGCCCTCGACGTTGGACTCGTTGTCGTCGACGAACAGCACGTCGCCGGCATCGACGCCGATCATCGCGACGACACGACGGAAGAACTCCGGGTCCGGCTTCGCGGCGCCGACCTGCCAGGAGTAGGCGCTGACGTCGAAGCGGTCGCGGTAGCCGAGGACGTCGTGCATGTAGGAGCCGCGATGGCGTTCCTGGTTGGTGGCCAGGTGCACGCCGTAGCCCGCGCCCCTCAGTGCCGCCACGACCTCGAAGGACGACGGGACCTCCTCGATGCAGTGCCACACGGCGGCGTACACCTCGTGGACCGGCGTGTCCACGTCGTACTAGCGCAGCGTCGCCTCGAGCATCGGCAGGTAGTCACCCTCCCCGGCGAGCGTCGGCAGCTCGTCGGTCCACGTCCGGTGCAGGAACTCGCGGGCGCGATCGCCCAGGAACGGCTCCATCGCGGCGTACCAGCCGCCGGGCAGGTCCTGGAGCACGCCGTCGGCGTCGAGCAGCACGTGCGTGATCACACGCGTCACCCTAGGCTCACCGGGTGAGCGACCCCCGCCGACCGACCCTGCGCATCGGCTTCGTGACCGGCGCGACCCCCGACAAGTGGGCTCGTGCCTGGCGCGAGCGCCGTCGCGAGGCACTCGAGCTGGTCCCGGTCACCGAGGACGAGCAGGTCCGGGGTGTCCTCGACGGCAGCCTCGACATGGCGCTGGTGCGCCTGCCGGTCGACACCGCCGGGACGGGGGGCCGGGGGGAGCTGCACTGCATCCGGCTGTACGACGAGGTGCCCGTCGCCGTCGCCGGCCTCGAGCACGTCATCGGGGCCGCCGACGAGCTGACCCTCGAGGACCTGGCCGACGAGCAGCTGGTCCGGCCGCACGCCAGCGGCTGGACGCCGGCCGCGGAGCAGCTCGACTGGCCGCCCATGTCGGAGCAGGACGCGATCGAGACCGTCGCCGCCGGCACGGGGGTGGTGGTCGTGCCCATGAGCATCGCCCGCCTCTTCCAGCGCAAGGACGTCGTGACCCGGCCGGTGACCGACCTGGACCCCACCACCATCGCCCTGGTCTGGCTCCGCGACCGCGACGACGACGTGACCCAGGCGTTCGTGGGCGTCGTGCGCGGACGGCGGATCACGAGCTCGCGCTGAGCCACTCCTCCAGCCACCCACCGAGCGCCACCGCACTGGCCTCGACCCGGCCGGGCCAGTCCATGGCGGACTCGTCCGCGGCGTCGCTGACGTGCTTGACCAGCCGGACCGGCACGCCGAACGAGCGAGCCGCGAACGCCACGGCATAGCCCTCCATGTCGACGAGGTGCGCGGCAAGCGCGAGCCGGTCGCGCACCAGCGGGTCGGTGACGAAGACGTCACCGGTGGCCAGCACCACGTCGGACTCCCCCACCACCAGCCGCTCCTCCGGGTCGTAGCCGAGCGACCGGACGATGTCGGCGTTGATGTCGTGGTTGAGCACCGTCCCCGGCTCGTGCAGGCCGCTGACCCCGTCACGCAGGGCTCCGGCCGTGCCGATGTTGACCACGACCAGGCGCGAGACGTCGTCGTACGCCGCAAGTGCGCGCGCCGTGGCGACGGCGGCGGCGGTCTTGCCCATCCCGGTGACGACGAGCGGCAGGTCGGCGGGGACGTGGGCTGCTTCTGCGGCCGTGGCAGCGACGACGAGGGTGTGCACCGCGTCACGCTAACCCGTCCGGAGTTGGTGGTCGGTGCTGCCTTCCACCTAGGGTCGAACGGTTGTCCACTGAACGTCGTCCACCGGACGTTCTTCACCGAACGATGATCCCCCTCTGGAGGTGTCACCAGCTCGTGACCCAGGCTCCACCGAACGATCACACGCTCATGCACGGCTTCAAGAGCCCGACCGACGGCGTCATCCCCCACCCGGCGCTCGACGTCGAACCCCCCGCAGAGTCCCAACGGCCCCAGGTCCTCGACAAGGTCGTCTTCGGAGTCACGGCAGGGATCGCCGTCGGGTTCCTGCTCTGGGGCTTCCTCGACACCGCCTCCCTGGCCAGCGCGTCGGGCACCGCCCTCACCGGCACCATGAAGTACCTCGGCTGGCTGTTCGTGCTCACCGCGTCCGGCTTCGTGGTGTTCGCGCTGTGGCTGGCGCTGGGCAAGTACGGCAACATCCCCCTCGGTCGCGACGGCGACGAGCCGGAGTTCTCCACGACGTCGTGGGTCGCGATGATGTTCTCCGCGGGCATGGGCATCGGGCTCATGTTCTACGGGGTCAACGAGCCGCTCACGTTCTTCGCCGACACCGACGGCTTCGCACCGCCCGGCTCCGAGGGACTCACCGACCCGCAGCGGGCCGAGACCGCGATGGCGCACACGCTCTTCCACTGGACGCTGCACCCGTGGGCCATCTACGCCGTCGTGGGTCTCGCGATCGCGTACGGCGTCTACCGCAAGGGCCGCCTCCAGCTCATCAGCGCCGCCTTCGAGCCGCTGCTCGGCAAGCACGCCAACGGTCCGGCGGGCAAAGTCATCGACATCCTGGCGATCTTCGCCACGCTGTTCGGCTCGGCGGCGTCGCTGGGCCTCGGTGCCATCCAGATCGCCAGCGGGCTGCGCATCGTGACCGGCCTCGGCGAGGTCGGCAACGGCGTCCTCGTCGCGATCATCGCCGTGCTCACCGTCTGCTTCATCCTCTCGGCCGTCTCCGGCGTCGCCAAGGGCATCCAGTGGCTCTCCAACATCAACATGGTGCTGGCGCTGCTGCTCGCGGTGTTCGTGTTCGTCGTCGGTCCGACGATGTTCATCCTCGACCTCATCCCGACGTCGATCGCCTCCTACGTCCGCGAGCTGCCGACCATGGCCGGGCGCACCAACGCCGAAGGCGAGGAGGCCGCGGCCTGGCTCAGCAGCTACACCGTCTTCTACTGGGCCTGGTGGATCTCGTGGACCCCGTTCGTCGGCATGTTCATCGCGCGGATCTCGCGGGGCCGCACGATCCGCCAGTTCGTCTCCGGCGTGCTGCTGGTGCCGAGCCTGGTCAGCCTCGTCTGGTTCGCCATCTTCGGTGGCTCGGCCATCAAGCTGCAGATGGACGGCAGCGACATCTACGGTGCCGGCGCCCTCGAGGACCAGCTGTTCACCATGCTGGACCAGTTCCCGCTGGCCGCCGTCTCCAGCGTGCTGGTGATGCTCCTGGTGGCGATCTTCTTCGTCTCCGGCGCGGACGCGGCTTCCATCGTGATGGGTTCGCTCTCGCAGAACGGTGCCATCGAGCCGAGCAAGGGCCCGGTCATCTTCTGGGGCGTCGCCACCGGCGGCGTGGCAGCGGTCATGCTCCTGGTGGGCGGTGACACCGCACTCGACGGACTCAAGACGATCACCATCGTCGCGGCCGTGCCCTTCGTGATCGTGATGATCGGCCTGTGCGTCTCCCTGGTGAAGGACCYGAGCCAGGACTCGATGATCGTGCGCACGCGCGTGGCCCGCGAGGCCGTGCACGACGCCGTGATCGCGGGCGTCACCGAGCACGGTGACGACTTCCGCCTGTCGTTCGAGCAGGAGCCGGGCACGGACGAGACGTCCACGCCGGCCTCCACCAACGGGACGTCACCGACCACGCAGGCGTGACCCAGCACGACCCCAGCACGACCCAGCACGACCCGGCGGCCGCTGGGTGCCTCCTCACCAGGAGGTGCTCAGCGGCCGTCCCTCGTGGAAGCCGGCCGCCGACTGCAGGCCGACCACCGCCCGCTCGTGGAGCTCCTCGAGCGTCGTGGCGCCGGCGTACGTGCATGCGGACCGCAGCCCCGAGCAGATCTGGTCGATGAGGTCCTCGACGCCGGGACGGGCCGGCTCGAGGTACATCCGAGACGAGGAGATGCCCTCCTCGTAGAGCCCCTTGCGGGCCCGGTCGTACGCCGACTCGGTCGAGGTCCGGTGGGCCACGGCCCGCGCCGACGCCATCCCGAAGGACACCTTGAAGGCCCGCCCGTCCGCGTCGTGCATGAGGTCGCCGGGCGACTCGTACGTGCCGGCGAACCACGAGCCGATCATCACCGAGCTGGCCCCGGCCGCCAGCGCGAGCGCAACGTCGCGGGGGTGACGCACTCCCCCGTCGGCCCACACGTGCCGGCCCAGGTCACGGGCCGCCGCGGCGCACTCGAGCACCGCGCTGAACTGCGGCCGGCCGACGCCGGTCATCATCCGCGTCGTGCACATCGCGCCCGGCCCGACGCCGACCTTGACGATGTCGGCTCCGGCCTCGACGAGGGCACGGGTGCCCTCGGCGGACACGACGTTGCCCGCCACGACCGGGACGCCGGGCGAGAGCGCCCGCACCGCGCGCAGGGCCTCCATCATCCGGTCCTGGTGGCCGTGGGCCGTGTCGACGACGAGGCAGTCGATCCCGGCGTCCAGCAGGGCCGCGGCCCGGTCCGCGACCTCCCCGTTGACACCGACCGCGGCGGCCACGCGCAGGCCACCCGTCGCGTCGACGGCCGGGGTGTAGAGCGTGGCCCGCAGTGCGCCGAGGCGGGTGAGCACGCCCACGAGCGACCCGTCGTCACCGACCGCGACGGCGAGCGGCGCCTTGGCCGCGTCGAGCCGGTCGAAGACGACCCGCGGGTCCGCGTCGGACGTCACCGTGACCAGCTCGCGGCGCATCACGGCCCCCACCTGCGCGAACCGGTCGACCTCGGCGCAGTCGGCCTCGGAGACGACCCCGACGGGTCGACCGTCCTCGACCACCACGGCGGCCCGGTGGGAGCGCTTGGGAATGAGCGACAGCGCCTCCGCCACCGTCTGGGTGGGGACGAGCTCGATCGGGGTGTCGAAGACGAGATGGCGCTGCTTGACCCAGCGGACGACGTCGGTGACGACCGGGATCGGGATGTCCTGCGGGATCACGGTGAGGCCGCCGCGGCGGGCCGTGGTCTCGGCCATCCGCTTGCCGGCGATGGCAGTCATGTTGGCCACGACCAGCGGGAGCGTCGCGCCGGTGCCGTCGTGGGTCGCGAGGTCGACGTCGTACCGGCTGGCCACGGCCGAGGCGCGCGGGACCATGAAGACGTCGTCGTAGGTCAGGTCGTGCGGCGGGGCCGCGTCGTGGAGGAGGCGCACGTGTCGGGAATCTACGTGAGCACGCCGCGGGGCCGCAGGCCCACGTCCTCGAGCTCGAGCTCGGCGAGGCGGCGTACGACGTCCGGGTCCTTGCGCCGCCAGTCGCCCGCCGGGTCGTCGCTCACCCGGGCCAGCACCCGCATCGGCTGGTGCGCGAGCGCCCGCAGGGCGAACAGGTCGAGGTCGTCGGCGGAGTCGATGAAGCGCGCCCCGGCCGTCGCCTCCCGCACGAACCGCCAGCGCCGGGGCAGGTGGATGGCGAGGATCACCAGGATCGGGATGAGGGCGATGGCCAGGCCGAGCACGACGGCCAGCTGCTCGACCGCCTCCACGGACGCGCGCCCGGCAGCGGCGATCCCGTCCGATGCCTCGGCCGCCTTGTCGAAGGGCGTCGCCAGCTCGTCCCCGATGAGCGGCGCGTCATCGAGCCGTCCACCCGCGTCACGCAGCTGCCCGGCCATGGCCGAGGCCGACTCGTCGGTCTGCCGTCCGGGACCGGCCAGGGCGGTGGTGCCGTCGTGGACGGCCATCCCGACCCACACCCACAGGACGAGCCAGGCGACCACCAGGAGGTCGGCGACGATCTGGGCGGTACGGCGGCCGGGGCTGTCTGCGTAGAGCTTCATGGCCCCATCCGAGCATCACTCAGGCTGTGCAGTCACTTCTGGTGGTGCGGCCACCTCCGTGAGGGCGTTCCACGTGAGCTCGATGTCTGCGGGGGTGGTGCGCCAGCTGCCCACGGCCCAGCGGATGGCGGCTCGTCCCTCGACCCGGGTGTGGCTGAGGTAGGCCACGCCGGAGGCGTTGACCCGCTCCATCAGCGCCAGCGTCTCGTCGTCGCCGGCCACCGCGCGGAACACCACCAGGCTCAGGCTGCGCGGGGTGACCAGCTCGAAGCGGTCGTCGTCGGCGACCAGCTCCTCGACCCGGCGGGCCAGGTCGACGCCCTCGCGGATGTGGGCGCGCAGGCCCTCCAGGCCGTAKGTGCGCAGGACCGCCCACAGCTTGAGCGAGCGGAACCGGCGGCCGAGCTGGGGGTGCCAGTCGCGGTAGTCGACCACCTCGCCGGACTCCGAGGCGGCGTTGCGCAGGTACTCCGGGGTCAGCGACAGCGCACCAGTCAGCGACTCGCGGTCGGGGACCCACAGGACGCTGCAGTCGAAGGTGGTGAGCAGCCACTTGTGCGGATTGGTCACCATCGACTGCGCGAGGTGCAGCCCGCGGGTGAGGGTGTCGCGGTGCTCGGGACAGACCGCCGCCACCCCGGCCCACGCCGCGTCGACGTGCAGCCAGGCACCGACGCCGTCGAGGGCCTCCGCGATCGCCTGCACGTCGTCGAGGGCCCCGGTGGACGTCGTGCCGACGCAGGCCTGGACGAACACGGGGCGGCAGCCGTCGTCGATGTCCTCGGCGAGCATCCGTTCCAGGCTGCGCACGTCCATCGCCTGGGTGGCCGGGTCGACCTCGACCATCCGGACCGACTCGGAGCCGAGGCCGGCCATCATCGCGGCCTTGACCAGCGACGAGTGGGCCTGCGAGGAGCCGTAGACCGTCCAGCGGGTGTCGCCGAGCCCGGCGTCGCGGACCCGGCCCGCGCTGGCGGCGTGCAGCGCGGCCAGCAGGGCGGTGAAGGTCGCGGTCGACGCGGTGTCCTGGATGACGCCGCCGCCCTGGCCGGGTGCGGCATGCCGGAACTGCTCGGGGAGGCCGAGGGCCTGCGCGAGCCAGTCGACGACGACCTGCTCGACCTCGGTGACGGCCGGGCTGGTGGCCCAGATCATCCCCTGCGCACCGATGCCGCTGGAGAGGAGGTCGCCGAGGATCGCGGCGGGCGAGGAGTTGGCCGGGAAGTAGGCGAAGTAGCGCGGGTGCTGCCAGTGGGTCAGGCCCGGCACCACCACCTCGTCGAGGTCGGCCAGCAGGGCGTCGAACCCCTCGGCCCGCTCCGGCGGGGCCTCCGGGAGCGCGCGTCGTACGTCACCGGGCGCGACCTGGGCGAGCACGGGCAGGTCGTCGAGCGAGGCCCAGTAGTCGGCGATCCAGTCGATCGCCGCGTGCCCGTGCCGGYGGAACTCCTCGGGTGACATGTGCGGGCCGCTGTCGGGCCTGGCGTTCTCGGACATGGCCCGAAGGTACTGCGCGAGGTTGAGCCGTCGTACTCAGGGCACGTCGGGTAGCCGACCGGGTCCAGCGGCGGAGACGGACGGCGAAGGTTGCCCCATGAGCACTCCGAACCAGTCCAAGAACACCAACGCTTTCTTCGCCCAGGCCGCGATCTCCTTCGGGGTCGCCCTGGTCGCCATGATCTTCGCGATCCTCTACCTCCCGGTCGACCCGTGGATCCGGGCCTTCCTCGGCCTCGGCACGATGTACGTCACGACCTCGGCCTTCACGCTCGCGAAGGTCGTGCGCGACGCCCAGGAGAACCTCACCGTCATCAGCCGCATCGACCAGGCTCGCGTGGACAAGATCCTCGCCGAGCACGACCCCTTCCGCTCGGTCTCCTGACCGCGACGGATCAGCGCAGCTCGGCGCTGGTGAGCCCGAGCACCCGCCGGGCGACGATCAGCAGCTGGATCTGCTGGGTCCCCTCGAAGATGTCGAGGATCTTGGAGTCGCGCGACCACTTCTCCAGCAGCTCGACCTCGCTGTAGCCCAGCGAGCCGGCCAGCTGGACGCAGGACAGCGTGATGTCCGAGCCCACCCGGCCGGCCTTCGCCTTGGCCATCGACGCCTCGAGCGAGTTGGGCCGGCGGTTGTCGGCCATCCAGGCGGCCTGCAGGGTGAGCAGCTGGGCCCCCTCCCAGTCGGCCTCGAGCCGGAGGAACGTGGCCGCCGCGGCGGACTGCACCTCGGCCGGACGGTCGTAGTCGATCGTCACCCCCGCCTGCTCGAGCAGGTCGCGGGTGAGGTCGAGCGAGGCGCGGGCGCAGCCCACCGCCATCGCGGCCACCAGCGGCCGGGTGTTGTCGAAGGTCGCCATCGCCCCGGCGAACCCCTGCTTGACGTCGATGTCCGGTGAGCCGAGCAGGTCCTCTGCCGGCACCCGGCAGTCGGTGAACGTGATCGCCGCCGTGTCCGAGGCACGGATGCCGAGCTTGTGCTCGAGCCGCTCGACCGTCATGCCGGGGTTGTCCTTGCGCACCACGAACGACTTGATCGCCGCCCGGCCCAGGGACTTGTCCAGCGTCGCCCAGACGACCACGCTGTCGGCACGCTCGCCCGCGGTGACGTAGATCTTCTCACCGTTGATGACGTACTCGTCGCCGTCGAGCCGGGCGGTGGTCGAGATGCTGGCGGAGTCCGATCCGGTGCTGGGCTCGGTGATGGCCATCGCAGCCCAGGTGCCGGCGTACCGCTCCTGCTGCTCGGGGGTGGCCACCGAGGCGATGGCGGAGTTCCCGAGGCCCTGGCGGGGCATGGAGAGCAGGAGCCCGGTGTCGCCCCAGCACATCTCGGCGACGGACAGGACCGACGCGAGGTTCGCGCCGTTCCGTACTGCGCCCGGGGCCGCGTCGCTGTCGTCGCGGCGTACGCCGGAGGCGCCGGCGCCCTCCGACGAGCCGGACTCGGAGAGCCCGTCGATCATCGCCGCGAGCATGTCGAGCTCCTTGGGATAGGAGTGCTCCTCGCGGTCGTACTTGCGGGAAATGGGGCGCAGCATGTTCATCGCGACCTGGTGGGCCTGGTCGACGAGCGTGCGGTGCCTGCGGGGGGTCTCGAGGTTGATCATGACCGGGGTCCCTGTTCGGAGCGGAACGAAGTGAGCATTCGAATGGGGTGGTTCATCAGACGAGCACCGTTCCTTCCATGATCCCGACGGCCCGCAGGTCGCGGTACCACCGCTCGACCGGGTGCTCCTTGACGAAGCCGTGTCCCCCGAGCAGCTGGACGCCGTCGAGCCCGATCCGCATGCCCTTGTCGGCGCACAGCGAGCGGGCCAGCGCGACCTCGCGGGCGAAGTCCTTGCCCTGCGCGGCGCGCGAGGCGGCCTTGTAGGTCACCAGCCGCATGGCTTGCAGCTCGATGGCGATGTCGGCCACCATGAACGCGACCGCCTGGCGGTGGCTGATCGGCTCACCGAAGGCCTCGCGCTCGTTGACGTAGGCCGTGACGTGGTCGAGGACCGCCTGCCCGGTGCCGACCGCGAGGGCGCACCAGGCGAGACGGGACAGCCGCACGCACTCGGCGTACGTCGATCCGTCGGTCTYGCCGAGCACGGCGTCGGCCGGGACGCGGACCCCGGTCAGGGTGAGCCGGGTCAGCGAGGCGGCGCGCACGCCCATCGAGGGGTCGGCCTCGACCGAGAGTCCCGCGGCGGACGACTCCACGAGGACGAGGACCGGTCGGCCCTCGAGCTCGGCACCCACGACGAAGAGCTCGGCCTCGGCACCGCGGACCACGGCCGACTTGACGCCGTCGAGCACCAGCCCGTCACCCTCGTGCCGGGCCGTGGTGGCGGGCGAGAGCGGGTCGAAGAGCACCGTCGGCTCGGTGAGGGCCAGGGCGGCGGCGGGCACGTCGTCGCCGGTGAAGGCGGGCAGGTAGGTCTGCTGCTGGGCGTCGGTGCCCCACAGCCCGAGGGCGGTGGCCACCGAGCCGGGAGCCAGCGCCGCGACGGCGAGGCCCATGTCGCCGTGGGCCAGCGCTTCGGCCACCAGTGTGCCGGCCATCGCCGAGCGCTCGTCGGAGACCCCGCCCAGCGACTCGGGGACGCCGAGGATGGGCAGCCCGATGTCCAGGCTGGCCCGGAGGAGCGAGTCGGGCGCAGCACACGCGGTGTCGGCCTCGGCGGCCGCGGGACGCACCACCTCGGCCGCGAACTCCCGGACCACGTCGACGAGCATCTGCTCGTCCTCGGTCGGGGTGAGGTCGAAGACCCCACCGGACGCGGCGGCCTCCGGGCGGGTTCCCGGCGCACCGCGCGTGCCGACGCGGGCGAACTGCCGTCCGGCGGCTGTCGCGGTGCGGAAGCCACTGCGGGTCACGGTGAAGACCGCCTGCTCGGCCTGCCTGCGCAGGCCCAGCCGGTCGATCACCTCGCTCTGCGCCAGCCGGTTGAGGCCGGCGACGGCCAGGCCGATCGGGTCGCGGCTCTCCGCGGAGGACAGGCCGTGCCTGCGCGGCCTGCGCCCTCGCTTGAGGAAGTCTGCGGTGAGGTACATGGAACTAATGTAACTCTGAGTTACACCCAACGCCACAGGCTGCCGCGGCGAGTCTGCCGGTCGGGTCCCCCGGCGTGCGTCACTAGGATCCTCGCCATGCCCGTCGACCCTCCGGCCCCCACCGTCCACGCGCCCCACGGCCCCCTCCCCGCCGGCGGCACCGTCCGTCCCGTCACCCGGTGGGGCACCCCGGTGATGCACTCGGCGCAGCGGCAGGTGACGTCGTACGACGACGCGCTCAGCGCACTGGCTGCCGACATGGTGGCCACGATGTACGCCGCCGACGGTGTCGGGCTCGCGGCCTGCCAGGTCGGCGAGGACGTCGCCATGTTCGTCTTCGACTGCCCCGACGAGCGCGGCGAGCACACGGTCGGCGTCGTCTGCAACCCGGTCGTCACGCTCCCCGAGGGCCGGGAGCGCAGCCTCGACGACGGCGAGGAGGGCTGCCTGTCGTTCCCCGGTGCGTTCGTGGAGTGCGCGCGACCCGACTGGGCGGCGGTGGACGGCACCGGCCTCGACGGCGAGCCGGTCCACTTCGAGGGCGACGGGCTGCTCGCCCGGTGCCTGCAGCACGAGACAGACCACACCGTCGGCACGGTGTTCGGCGACCGGCTGCCCACCAAGGCCCGCAAGAAGCTCCAGAAGCAGCACGACAAGGCCGCTGACGACTACCCGCTCGACTGGCCGGCCGGGTCGTGACCGTCCGCATCACCACCCGCAACGCCCGCTTCCAGCAGTGGGAGTCGCTGCTCCACAACCGCACCAAGCGCCACCGTCTCGGCGAGCTGCTGGTGCAGGGCGTGCGGCCGATCAGCCTGGCCATCGAGCACGGCTGGACGATCCGCGCCCTCGTCTCCGACGGCCGGCCGCGGATGTCGGCCTGGGCGGCCGGGGTCTGGGGGACCGCCGACGCCGAGCGGGTCGTGATGGCGCCCGACCTCGTCGCCGAGCTGAGCGAGAAGGACGAGCCGTCCGAGCTGCTCGCCGTGGTGGCGATGCCGCCGGACGACCTCGCGCGCCTGGACCCGTCCGGACTCACCGTCGTCTTCGACCGTCCCACCCAGCCGGGCAACATCGGCACCCTGGCCCGGTCGGCGGACGCGTTCGGCGCCACCGGCCTCGTCGTCACCGGGCACGCGGCCGATCCCTACGACCCGCGCGCGGTACGGGCCAGCACCGGCTCGCTGTTCGCGCTCACCGTCGTCCGCGCCCCCTCGCACCGCGAGGTGCTCGACTGGGCGCGACCGGCCGGGGTCCGCGTCGTCGGGACCGACGAGACCGGGGCGGTGGACCTCCGTGCCGCCGACCTCACGGGCCCCCTCGTCGTGGTCGTCGGCAACGAGACCGCCGGCATGACCACCGCCTGGCGCGAGGCCTGCGACGAGCTCGTGTCCATCCCGATGGCCGGATCGGCCAGCTCGCTCAACGCCGCCACCGCCGGGTCGATCGTGCTGGACGAGGCCGCGCGCCAGCGCCGCCCCGGCTGACCACGTCCTTCTGAGGCCGCGCGTGAGGGTGCGTCCACGCCTACTGTGCCGCTATGGCCGCCATGACCTCGATCGCCGTCGCGGCGCTCGTGCGCGACGGTCTGGTGCTGCTGGGCCACCGCCACCCGGCGCGCCGGTGGTACCCGGACTGCTGGGACCTCGTCGGCGGGCACGTCGAGCCGGGTGAGCAGCCCCGGCACGCCGTCATCCGCGAGTGCCTCGAGGAGATCGGGGTGCACGTCCACGAGCCCCGCCACATCCCGATGGTCGTCGACGACGCGGATCTCGACGTGCACGCCTTCCTCGTCACCCGGTGGGACGGGGAGGTCGTGAACGTGGCGCCCGAGGAGCACGACGCCCTGCGCTGGTTCCGACCCGACGAGCTCGCGGAGGTGGACCTTGCCCACCCGGGTGTGCTGGCGACCGTACGCCGCGCAGTACGCCTCGCCGCCGGGTAGCCGCTGCTGCCGTCCAGTGCGGGGCTGGGATGCCGGACGAGCGAAACCAGTTGTGCCGTGGGGCGAGATCGCGATCATGGGCACGTGGTCCTGCCCTCCATCGAGACGTCCGCCGTCATGCCGGACACCCGTGTCGTGACCCGACTGCTGCGCGACCAGGCCCCGCACCTGGCGGACCTGCCGATCCGGATGAGCCCGACCTCGGGCAGCAGCAACTGGGTCTTCCGCCTCGGAGATGCGTTGGCCGTGCGCCTGCCCCGGACCGACGAGTACGTCCCCGGCCTGCTCACAGAGGTCCGCTGGCTCCCGCACCTCGCCCCCCACGTCGTCAGTCCCGTCCCTGAGGTCGTCGCCCTGGGGGAGCCCAGCGAGGCGTTCCCCCGCCCCTGGGCCGTCGTGACCTGGCTGTCCGGCGAGCTCCCGCTCGTCCTCGACGAGGCGCAGCAGGCGCGGTTCGCGGAGACCCTCGGGGCCTTCCTGCGGAGCCTCCACGCGGTCGACACCGCCGGTGCCCCGCGCGGTGCCGACCACTGGGGCTACCGGTGCGGTGAGCCGGTCACCGACCGGATCGACCAGTGGGCCGAGCAGGCCGCGACCGCCCTGGCCGACGTCCTCGACCCGGCTGGCGTCCGCGAGGCCTGGCGACGCCTGCGCCGCGTCCCCGCGGCCACCCAGCCTGCCTGCTGGGTGCACACCGACCTGTCGTCCGAGAACGTCCTGGTCCACGAGGACGGACKGGTCGCCGGGGTGATCGACTTCGGCGGTCTCGGTGTCGCAGATCGGTCGGTCGACCTGCTCTACGCGTGGAGCCTCCTGGATGCACCGGCGCGCGACGTTCTCCGTGTCGCCTCCGGGTCGGACGACGCCACCTGGTCCAGGGCCAGGGCATGGGCCTTCGTGGGTCCGGGCCTGGTGACGATCGCCGGCTACCGCCACGCGATGCCCGCCAGGACCGAGCGCCTGACCTCGATGGTCGTTGCCGTCGCCGCCGAGGTGGGCATCGCGCTGCGTTGACCCCGTCGTAGGCCAGCCATGTCCATGAACACGGGCACTGACAATGGACCTCGTGGAGGACCAGCAGACAGCGCAGCCGACTGTCCCCATCTCTTGATCCTTCCCTTCCCCTCCGACGCGTCACGGTATATACTCGAACACATGTTCGACCCCCTGCCCGCCGACGACGCGGAAGAAGCCACCACGGCCCTCCCGCTCGTGCTGGACGCGTCGGGMATCGACGGATGGACRGCAGCCCTGTCCCGCGCGCTCGAGGCATCCAGTGGCCTCGAGGACGACGGCCGGGTCGACGTGCTGGGGGCGCTGGAGCGRCTYGGCTGTGTCGTGACCGCCGCGCAGGCGCACATCGCGCGCGAGCTSGACGACTCGCAGCGAGCGGTGCAGGCGGCGGCCGGMGTGGCCCCGGCGCGGCAGGGGGCCGGTGTCGCCCACCAGGTGGCMCTGGCGCGTCGGGAGTCGCCGCACCGCGGCCGCCAGCACCTCGGGCTCGCGMAGGTCGTGGCCCGCGAGCTCCCGCACACGTGGTCGGCCTGGCGCACGGGCCRCATCACCGAGTGGAAGGCCACCATYGTCGCCCGSGAGACCGCGTGCCTCTCGCTGGCCGACCGGCTGACGGTCGACGAGGTCGTCGCCCGGGACGCGGCGGCGCTGGAGGCGATGGGAGAGCGCGAGCTCGCCGGCGCCTGCCTGAAGGAGGTGGCGCGGCTCGACGCGGCCGCCCTGGTCGCCCGGCGCCGCCGGGCCGAGTCCGAGCGCCGGGTCACCCTGCGACCSGCACCGGACACCATGACCTACCTGACCGCCCTGCTGCCGGTGAAGGACGGCGTCGCCGCGTTCGCCGCGCTCACCCGGGCCGCCGACAGCGCCCGCGCCGCGGGCGACGAGCGCACCCGCGGGCAGGTGATGRCCGACGCCCTCGTGGCCGGCATACGCGKCGCCGGYGCCCGGGCCGGGGGCGGGGGCGGGGACAGCGCCGGATCCCCGGCCGCGCCCGCGCCGGTGTCCCTCGGCCTSGTCATGACCGACGCCGCCCTGTTCGGCGGRGCCGACGACGACGCGCACCTCGACGGCTTCGGACCCATCCCCGCCGAGCTCGCCCGCGAGATCGTGGCCGGCGCCTGCACGCAGGGCGAAGACGTGTGGCTGCRCCGGCTCTACACCAGCCCCACCACCGGCGAGCTCGTCGCGATGGACGCCCACGGCCGMCRCTTCCGCGGCAGCCTCGGGCGYTTCATCCGGCTCCGCGACCGGGTCTGCCGGACCCCGTGGTGCGACGCACCGATCCGACACACCGACCACGTACGACGCCACGCCGACGACGGACCCACCAGCACGACGAACGCCCAGGGCCTGTGCGAGGCCTGCAACTACGCCAAGGACGCCCCCGGCTGGCGGGCCAGACCCGGCCCCGACGGACCGTGAAGACCACCACCCCGACCGGCCACCGCTTCGCCACCCGACCACCACCGATCGCCCGGATCCACGAACGCCGGCTGCCGGCACTGACCATCGACTACGTCCTCGCGGGTTGACTCGAGCCGGCTGGCCGGCCGGACCGGGGGGCTAGATTGCGCGCATGTCACCCTCGAGGACGTCCGCACGCACCGACACGATCATCGAGGTCATCCGTGAGGCGTTCGCGCCGCTGATGCGTGCCGACCCGGTGGCCTTCCGGGCCAAGTACCGCAAGATGGCCCTCGACCCGCACGCCTTCTACCGCGGCTCCGCCTGCCTCTACTACAGCGACGTCACGCAGGAGCCCGACGAGTGGTCGCGGCACGGTGCCGAGCGGATCTGGATCCACGGGGACCTGCACGTGGAGAACTTCGGCACCTACCTCAACTCAGACGGCCGGCTGATCTTCGACATCAACGACTTCGACGAGGCCTACCTGGGGCGCTTCGTCTGGGACCTGCAGCGGTTCGCGGCCAGCCTGGCGCTCGTCGGCTGGCAGAAGGCACTGCCCGAGGACGCGGTGCGCAAGCTCATCGGCCGCTACCTGCGTTCCTACCTGTCCCAGGTCGACCACTACTTCGGCACCGAGGCCGACGACGACTTCGCACTCAACCTCGAGAACGCCGAAGGGCCGGTCCTGGTCGCCCTGGAGAAGGCGCGGGCCCTGCGCCGCGCCGACCTGCTCGACGAGGTCACGGTGCTGGCCAAGGGGTCGCGGAACTTCGTGGAGGACGGCACCGCACGCCGGCTCGRGCGCGACGAGCGCACCCAGGTGGTGGGCGCGTTCCGCTCCTACCTCGACACGATCCCGCAGTCCAAGCGCTTCGACCGCGCGCTGTTCTACGAGCTGCGTGACGTCGTCGGCAAGTCCGGCTTCGGGATCGGCAGCGCCGGGCTGCCGGCGTACAACATCCTCGTCGAGGGCTACAGCCAGGCGCTGGACAACGACGTGGTGCTCTCCATGAAGCAGGCCAACGTCCCCGCCGTCTCGCGCTTCGTGGACACCGCCGAGGTGGACGCCTACTTCACGCACGAGGGACACCGCACCGTGGTGAGCCAGCGGGCGCTCCAGGTGCACACCGACCCGCTGCTCGGCTACACCGACATCGACGGCACGGGGTACGTCGTGAGCGAGGTGTCGCCGTACGAGGTCGACCTCGACTGGGGAGGCATCAACGAGCCCGAGGACATGCGCGCCGTCGTCGACCTGCTCGGGCGGGCGACCGCGAAGATCCACTGCGCCTCCGACGAGGACAGTGACCAGGACCTGGTCGACATCCAGGTCGAGGAGGCCATCGTCGCCTCGCTGAAGGGTCGACGCCGCGAGTTCGGCGACTGGCTGGCCCAGTGGGGCATCGACTACGCGATGCGGGTCCGCGAGGACCACTCGCTGTTCGTCGACGCCTTCCGCGAGGGGCGGATGGGGATGGCCTCGACCTGAGGCCACCCCCGTGAGCGGGTCCGCTCAGGCGTCGATGCTCGACATGTCGCCGTAGCGCTCGCCGACCACCGCGTCGCGCGGGACGGCCGCGTCGAGGGCGGCGAGGTCGTCGGCCGTGAGCTCCACGTCGGCGGCGCCGACGTTCTCCTCGAGGTAGGCCACCCGCTTGGTGCCCGGGATCGGTACGACGTCGTCGCCCTGGGCCAGCACCCAGGCGAGGGCGAGCTGGCCGGGCGTGGCGCCCTTGTCCTCGGCGATCCGACGGATCTTGTCGACGAGGGTGAGGTTGGCCTCCAGGCCCTCGCCGTTGAGGCGCGGGAAGTAGGGGCTGTTGCGCGAGTCGCCCTCGGCCAGGGTGCCGGGGCGGATCGCGCCGGTGAGGATGCCGCGACCCAGCGGGGAGTAGGGGACCAGGCCGATCCCGAGCTCGCGCAGGACGGGGAGGATCTCGTCCTCGAGGTCGCGGGTGAACAGCGAGTACTCGGTCTGGAGCGCGGTGATCGGGTGGGTGGCGTCGGCCTTGCGGACGGTGGCGGCCGAGGCCTCCGACAGCCCGAGGTGGCGGACCTTGCCGGCCTGCACGAGCTCGGCCATCGCGCCGACGGTCTCCTCGATCGGGACGGTCTTGTCGACACGGTGCTGGTAGTAGAGGTCGATGTGGTCGACGCCGAGGCGCTGGAGGCTGGCGTCGCAGGCCGCGCGGACGTACTCCGGCTTGCCGTTGACGCCGACGCGGGTGCCGTCGGGCCTGCGCTCGTTGCCGAACTTGGTGGCCAGCTGCACCTCGTCGCGGCGGCCCGAGATGGCCTTGCCGACGAGCTGCTCGTTGGTGAAGGGGCCGTACATGTCGGCGGTGTCGAGGAACGTGACGCCCAGGTCGAGGGCGCGGTGGATGGTGTCGATGCCCTGCTGCTCGTCCGCGGAGCCGTAGAACTCGCTCATCCCCATGCAGCCGAGGCCCATGGTCGAGACGGTCAGGTCGCGGAGCTGTCGCTTGTGGATGGTCATGGCCCCGAGTCAACGCCTTGGAGTGCGCTCGAAGTCAAGCGATGTGGGAGACCCCGGTGGCCCGCTCGTAGAGCTCCACCTTGTGGTCGATGGCGCTGAGGTGGTCGCGGACCTCGTCGAGCTGACGCAGCACCCGCCCGCGGTGGGCACGGAGCAGCTCGAGACGCTCGGCCTCGGTGCCGGAGCCGGCCCGCACCAGGTCGGCGTACCGCTTGACGTCGCGGATCGGCATCCCGGTGGCCCGCAGCTTGGAGATCAGCGTGATCCACGCCAGGTCGGCGTCGTCGTAGGCCCGGTGGCCGGAGGTGGAGCGGCGGACGGGGGTGCGCATCAGCCCGTCACGCTCGTAGTAGCGCAGCGTGTGGGCGGTGAGACCGGTCTGCTCGGCCGCCTCGGCGATGGTCAGGCTCATGAGAGCCCCAGCAGACGGGTGGACTCGGTGCGCATCTCGACCTTGCGGACCTTGCCGGTCACCGTCATGGGGAACTCGTCGACCACCATCACGTAGCGCGGGATCTTGTAGTGCGCCAGCTTGCCGGTCGCGAACTCCCGCAGCGCCGGTGCGTCGAGGGGCGGGGCGCCCGGACGCATCCGCACCCAGGCGCAGAGCTCCTCGCCGTACTTCTCGTCCGGCACCCCGATGACCTGCACGTCCTCGATGTCGGGGTGCGTGTAGAGGAACTCCTCGATCTCCCGCGGGTACACGTTCTCACCRCCGCGGATGACCATGTCCTTGATCCGACCGGTGATCGAGAGGTTGCCGTCCTCGTCCATCACGGCGAGGTCGCCGGTGTGCATCCAGCCGTCGCGCAGCACCTCCGCGGTCTTCTCGGGCTCGTCCCAGTAGCCGAGCATCACCGAGTAGCCCTTGGTGGCGAGCTCCCCGGCCTCCCCCCGGGGGACGGGCTCGTCGGTGAGCGGGTCGACGACCTTGACCTCGAGGTGGGGGCCGACGCGACCGACCGTGGAGACCTTGACGTCGAAGTCGTCGTCGGTGCGGGTCTGGGTGGAGACCGGCGAGGTCTCGGTCATCCCGTAGCAGATCGTCATCTCGCTGATGCCGGCGTCGATGAGCTTGCGCATCATCTCCGCGGGGCAGGGGGAGCCGGCCATGATCCCGGTGCGCACCGAGGACAGGTCGTAGGACGCGAAGTCGGGCAGCGCCCACTCGGCGATGAACATGGTGGGTACGCCGTACAGGCTCGTGCAGCGCTCCTGCGACACCGCCGCGAGGGTCAGCGCGGGATCGAACCCGGGCGCCGGGATGACCATCGTGGCGCCGTGGGTCAGGGCCGCGAGGTTGCCCATCACCATCCCGAAGCAGTGGTAAAACGGCACCGGGATGCAGATCCGGTCCTCGTGGGTGTAGCGGCAGATCTCGCCGACGAACCAGCCGTTGTTGAGGATGTTGCGGTGGCTGAGGGTCGCGCCCTTGGGGAACCCGGTCGTGCCCGACGTGTACTGGATGTTGATCGCGTCGTGGGGGTCGAGGGTGGCCTCGCGGGCGTCGAGGTCGGCGTCGTCGACCGTGTCGCCGGTGGCCAGCAGGTCGTCCCACTCCGGGCCGCCGAGGACCGTGCTGGCCCTCAGGGCGGTGCACTCCGCGCGGACCTCGCCGAGCATCGACACGTAGTCGCTCGTCTTGAAGCTCTCTGCCAGGAAGAGGTGGCTGATGCCTGCCTGGTTGAGCACGAAGGCCAGCTCGTGGGTGCGGTACGCCGGGTTGATGGTGACCAGGACGGCGCCGACGCGGGCGGTGGCGAGCTGCACGATCGTCCACTCCGCGCAGTTGGGCGCCCAGATCCCGACGCGGTCACCCGTCGCGGTCCCGCCGGCGAGCAGGCCCTTGGCCAGCCGGCGTACGTCCGCGTCCAGCTCGGCCCACGTCCACCGCCGCCCGGTGCTGACCTCGACGAGCGCCTCGTGGTCGGGATGCTGCTCGACCGTGCGGGTCAGGCACGCGCCGATCGTCTCCTCGAGCAGGGCGGGGGTGGTCTCTCCGACGGCGTGCGAGTCCATGCCGCCCACCATAGTGACCCGGCTCATGTCGTCGGCTCGCTCGCCGCGGGCGGCTCGGAGCGGCCGACCCGCGCGGAGGGGTCCGAAAGGAGCATTACCCGCCAGCGCGCCGGCTGGCTACCGTGAAGCATGGGTCGTCGTACCGGCCTCACGGCATGGGCGGGGCTGTTCCTCCTCGCCCTGATCGGCCCCCTTCTCGCGAGCTGGGTGCTCCTCGACTCGGCCTCCACCTCCCTCGCCGAGGAGCTCGCCACGGCGGTCGGACTGCTCGCCCTGTCCGTCCTCCTCCTGGCGCTGGTCATGCCGGCACGGCTGCGTTCGCTGGTCGCGACGCTGGGGATCGAGAAGATCCTGCGTGGCCATCGGCTCCTCGCGCTGACGGCGCTCCTCCTGGTGCTGGCGCACATCGTCCTCGTGC
>NZ_JBFUMD010000005.1:0-25499 GCF_054049555.1 Nocardioides sp. P5_C9_2 | reverse complement strand
GCTCATCCCTGTCCGCCCGGTCCCGCCAGCCGACAGCGGCGCCTGTGGTCCGCCGGGTGGACCAGCCGGGCCGCCATCCAGGCTGACCCCGGTCAGCACGGCACCAGACCTCCGCTGGAACCTGAGTCACCCGGTGACTCAGGTCGCAGCGCACGGCCGAACCGACCCACGGGGCCCCCGAAATGCCGCAAGGAGCGGGCCCGATGGGCCCGCTCCTTGTCTTCCCCGGTCCCGCCAGCCGGGGTCGAGTCGGCTGGCGGAAAACTGGAAGGTCAGTCGTTGCTGACCGGCACGCGGAGCTTCTGCCCCGCGGAGATGGCGACGGTGTCGAGGGCGTTGAGCCGCTCGATCTCGCGCATGGTGGTGCGGACGTCGCCGCCGTCGGTGAGCTCGGAGGCGATGCTCCACAGGCTCTGCCCGGGCTCGACCATCACGATCTCGGTGGCGGGCGCCTGCCCGGCCTCGTCGGTGCCGACGGCGACCGAGCCGAGGAAGAAGCCCGCGAGCAGCACGAGGGCAAGCGCCGCCACGAGGACGACGAGCCGGCCGCGACGCGTCAGCCGCACGGACGACTGCCGAGCGCCGGAGGGCGAGACGGTCCGGGCGGTCCGGGCGGCGCGGGTCGGGGCAAAGGCGGGAGAGAAGGTGGCGGTGCTCATGGTGGCCTCCAGGGGAAGAGTCAGCCGATAGGTGGTGTCGATCGCTTGTGTTCTGGTGCCGTGTCTAGAGGGAGCCACCGACAACGAGGTGAATCGCTCAGACGTTCGATCGAGCACGTGTTCGAGAGTAGAGCGTGTGTTCGAACGACGCAAGGGGGTGGGCGAACATTTGTTCGAGGGGCTGAGGGCCACGCAGAGCTCGACACGCGGTTCGAACAAATGTTTGAAGTCGGGTCCGCGACAGGACTACGGTTGGGCCACGCAATGAGACGGGCCCAGCAGCAGGAGGAAACGGATGGCCAGCAAGGACCGCAGCGGCAAGGTCGTCGAGATGCCCGACGGGCCGCCGGACGCGACCGGACTGACCCCGCGCCAGCAGCGCGTCCTGGCGACCATCAAGGATGCCATCGAGACCCGGGGCTACCCGCCCAGCATGCGTGAGATCGGTGCCGCGGTCGGGCTCACCAGCTCCTCGAGCGTCGCGCACCAGCTCAAGGTGCTGGAGGAGAAGGGCTTCCTCAAGCGCGACCCCAACCGGCCGCGCGCGATCGAGGTCTTCCTCCCCGAGGTGATGGCCGCCCGTCGCTCCCTCTCCAGCGCGGACGAGTCGAGCATCGACGAGACCGACATCGGCAACACCGCTCCTCCCGCGACGTACGTCCCGATGGTCGGTCGCATCGCGGCCGGCGGACCGATCCTGGCGGAGGAGCAGATCCAGGAGGTCTTCCCGCTTCCCAAGTCGCTGGTCGGCGAGGGCACCCTCTTCCTGCTCGAGGTCTCCGGCGACTCGATGATCGACGCTGCCATCTGCGACGGCGACTACGTGGTCATCCGCCAGGAGCAGACGGCCGCCAACGGCGACGTCGTGGCCGCGATGATCGACGGCGAGGCGACGGTCAAGACGTTCCAGCGCAAGGACGGCCACGTGTGGCTGCTCCCCCACAACGACGCCTACGACCCGATCGACGGCACCCACGCCACGATCCTCGGCAAGGTGACCGCGGTCCTGCGCCGCATGTGACGGCGCCTCGGGGCTTCCTCCATACCTCAGTCGGGGGAAGGACCGGGAAATACCTGATGCAATCGGGCGCCCGGCGACGTTCACTGGTCGAGTGACTTCTCTCGCCGCGGCCGCCACAGCCAGGACGACGGTCGCTGTCTCACCGAAGCCCCGGGACGGACTGCGCGAGCTGGGCGTCCTCGCCCTGGTCTACGTCGGCTACGCCCTCAGCCGGGTGCTGGCCGACGACACTCTGGCTCCGGCCCTGACCCGCGCCCTGCGGATCCTCGATGTCGAACGCGCCCTGCACCTCGACCTCGAGGGCGCCCTCAACGGCTGGTTCCTCGAGCACGACGTGGTCGGGGTGGCCGCGTCCTTCTACTACGCCGGCGCCCACTACGTGCTCACCCTCCTCGTCGTGGTCTGGCTGTTCCACCGGCACCGGGAGGCGTACGCACCCGCGCGGCTCGCCCTGGTCGGCAGCACCGCCGTGGCCCTGGTCGCCTACCTCGCGATGCCGACCGCACCCCCGAGGATGCTCGCCGGATGGACCGACCTGCTGGCCGTGCACTCGGCGGCGGGCTGGTGGGGCGGCGAGGCGTCCRCCCCCCAGGGACTGGGCTGGCTGACCAACCAGCTCGCGGCGTTCCCGAGCATGCACGCCGGCTGGGCGCTGTGGGTGGCGCTCGCGGTGAGTCACGTCGTACGACGCCGCTGGGTCGCCGCCCTCGCCTGGACGCACGCGATCCTCACCGCCGTCGTCGTGGTGGGGACCGGCAACCACTGGACGCTCGACGTGGTGGCCGGCTGGGCCGTCGTGCTCATCGCCTGGCGGACCGTCGGCCCTCCCGCGGCGGATGACTCGCCCGGGGGCTGTGCGCCACCCACGTCCACGCGACCAGGATGGTGGCTCGGTCACCGCTCCCCGGGAGACGCCTGACGGAGCCGACCTCAGCCGGCCGCGAGCCGTGCGAGGGCCTTGCGGACGAGGGCCGGGTCGGTGGTGGTCCACATCGGCGGCAGCGAGGCCTTGAGGAACCCACCGTAGCGGGCGGTCGCCAGGCGGGGATCCAGCACCGCGACCACGCCGCGGTCGGTGGTGGTCCGGATCAGCCGGCCCGCCCCCTGGGCCAGGAGGAGGGCGGCGTGGGTGGCGGCCACCTGCATGAAGCCGTTGCCACCCGCCTTGTCGGCCGCCCGCTGCCGCGCCGACATCAGCGGGTCGTCGGGGCGGGGGAAGGGGATCCGGTCGATGAGGACGAGCTGGCAGGTGTCCCCAGGGACGTCGAGGCCCTGCCACAGCGACAGGGTGCCGAAGAGGATGGTGTGCGGGTCCTCGACGAACTGCTTGGCCAGCTCGGGGAGCTGGGCGTCCCCCTGCGCCAGGGTCGTCAGGTGCGGCAGCTTCTCCCGGACGTGCTCGGCCGCCGCCTCCGCGGCCCGCCGCGAGGAGAAGAGCCCCAGCGTGCGGCCGTCGGCGGCGTCCACCAGCTCGCAGATCTCGTCGAGCTGGGACTTGACCAGACCGTCGCGGCCGGGCGGCGGGAGGTGGCGGGCGACGTACAGGATGGCCTGCTGGCCGTAGTCGAACGGCGAACCGACGTCGATGCCCCGCCACGGCAGGACCCCGTCGGGGGCGTCCTCGGAGTCCGAGGACACTGTCACGACCCGCTCGGTGGGCTTGAGGCCGATCGAGCTGGCCACGGCGTTGAAGTCGCCACCCAGCATCAGGGTGGCGCTGGTGAAGACCACCGTCTTGTCGGACAGCAGCTTGTCGCGCATCTGGCCCCACACCTGCAGCGGCGCGACGTGCAGGCGCGCCGGGATGCGGGTGGACGCCTGCGGCGGCGGCTCGCTCAGCCACAGGACGTCGGACTCGAGATCGGCGGCCATCCGCTCCGCGTTGGCGAAGACGTCCTGCACCATCCCCTTGGCCTGGGCGCGCCCGGGGTCGGCGTCGCCGTCGCCGGGCGTCTCGCGGGGGTACGCCGAGAGGCAGGTCCGCGCCGCGTCACGCACCAGCGCCAGGGCGGAGCCGAGCTGCTCGGGCATCCGCTCGATCCGGCCGGCCATGGTGGCCTCGAAGGCGTCCGAGAGCGCGTCGGCGGCCTCCGCCAACGCGTCGGCCGAGTCGTCCTCGACGATCCGCTGGGAGCGGCGGGCCGCGCGCTCGACGTCGCCCACCGCCAGCTCGTCGGTGGCCGCCTGGGTGACCCGCGCGGTGAGCTCGTGGGCCTCGTCGATGACCACGGCGTCGTACTCCGGGATCATCGGCACGCCCTCGATCGCGTCGATGGCCAGCAGGGAGTGGTTGGTGACGATGAGGTGGGAGCGCTGCGCCTTCTCCCGGGCCAGCTCGGCGAAGCACTCCTGGCCGAACGGGCACTTTGCCGCGCCCAGGCACTCACGGTGGTTGACGCTCACCTGACGCCACTCGCGGTCGGTGTGCCGCGGGGCGTTGTCGCGCTCGCCGGTGCCGCCGTCCTCGGCCTCCTGCTCCGCCCAGCCGCGAAGCTCGAGGATCTTCTCGGCCATCGACCCGACGGGGACGTCGACCAGGGCCCCCTGGTCGTCGGGCACACCCTCGCGGATGCGGTGCAGGCAGGCGTAGTTGGACCGGCCCTTGAGCACGGCGTACGACGTGTCGACCTTGCTCCCCCCGCTCGCACCGGCCACGGCCTCGACGAGGCGCGGGATGTCGCGCTCGACCAGCTGGTGCTGCAGGGCCAGCGTCGCCGTGGCGATCACCACGCGCTGGTCGTGGAGCAAGCTGGGCACCAGGTAGGCCAACGACTTGCCGGTGCCGGTGCCGGCCTGGACGAGCAGGTGCTCGCCCTCCGTGAAGGCGGTCGCGACCGCCTCGGCCATCTCGACCTGCCCCGCACGCTCCTGRCCCCCGAGCGCCGTCACGGCCTCGTGGAGCAGGGTCCTCACGCGGGAGTCGGAAACGGGCACCGGAGCACCCTATGCGCCGGCACCGACCGGCGCCGACTCCGCTGCACAGCGGATCAGATGACGGCCCCGGAGTCGTCGGGCGTGCGCACGACCTTCTCCTTCTTGACCCGGCCCATCGGCCACTTCTGCTGGAGGTAGGTCAGCAACGGCGTCGCGGCGAACACCGAGGAGTAGGTGCCGACGACGAGGCCGACGAGCAGGGCGATCGCGAAGTCGCGCAGCGAGTCGCCGCCGAGGACGGCCAGCGCCGCGAGGATGAACATGGCGCCCAGGCCGGTGTTGACCGTGCGCGGCATCGTCTCGACCGACGCCTTGTTGGCCATCTCGATGAAGGAGTCCCCCGGTCGGGAGGAGTACCAGCGCTCCCGGATGCGGTCGAAGACGACGACCGTGTCGTTGACGGACAGACCGACGATCGTCAACGCGGCGGCGAGGAAGATGCCGTCGATCGGCTTGTCCAGCCACGCGAACAGGCCGACCACGAGCACCACGTCGTGGGCCATCGCGCCCACGGCCGCGACACCGAAGGTCCACTTGAAACGGATCGCGAGGTAGAGCAGCTGGACCGCGAGCGCCACCCCGAAGGCGATGAGCGCCTTGTCGCGCAGCTCGGTGCCCAGGGACGCACCGATCGTCTGGTCGTCCTGCTTGGTGACCGTCCCCCCGATGGAGCTGAGGGCGTCCTCGATCTTCTGCTCCTCGTCGTTGCTGATGATGCCCGTGCGGACCGTGAAGTCAGCGGTGTCGGCACCCTGGACGACGGCGTCGGCGAAGCCGGCGTCGGCGATCGCGGCCCGGGCCTCGTCGACCGTGACGTCCTTGCTCACCGAGTAGTCGAGCTGGCGCCCGCCGGTGAACTCGACGCCGAGGTTGAGGCCCTGGGTGACGATGCCGGACACGGCCAGCACCAGCGCGACCCCCGACACGGCCAGCCATGTCTTGCGCTTGCTCATGATGTCGGGGTTCTTGCGGTCCAGCCACGTGCGGACCCGGCCGATGTTGCCCAGGCCGCTGATGGCGGGACGGCGGGAGACTGCCTTGGTCGACACCGCGAGCTCGGACAGCACGCGGGCGATCACCAGAGCCGAGATCATGGAGGCGATCACGCCGATGGAGAGCGTCACCCCGAAGCCCTTGATGGGACCCGAGCCGAGCGCGAAGAGCAGCCCGGCCGCCAGCAGGGTGGTGACGTTGGAGTCGAGGATCGCGCTCCACGCCTTGTTGAAGCCCACCGCGAGGGCGCGCCGGAGCCCGGCGGAGGGGTAGGCGGCGTACTCCTCCCTCGCGCGCTCGAAGACGAGGACGTTGGCGTCGATCGCCAGGCCGATGGCGAGCACGAAGCCGGCGAGGCCCGGCAGCGTCAGCGTCGAGCCGAGGGCGAGCAGCATCGCGTAGGCGAGCAGGGCGTACGACGCGAGCGCGATCGTGGCCATGGCACCGACGAGGCGGTAGACCACGATGATGAACAGCCCGGTGAGGATCAGCCCGATGACGCCGGCCTCGAGGGACGCGTTGATGGCCTCGGCCCCGAGGGTCGGGCCGACGAGGCGGTTGGAGATCAGCTTCAGCTCGAGTGGAAGCGCGCCGCCCTCGATGAGGGCCGACAGGTCCTGGGCCTCGGTCAAGGAGAAGTCACCGGTGATCTCGGTGCTGCCGCCCTGGATGCCGACGTCGCAGCCCACTCCCTCGTTGACCTGGGGGGAGGTGATGATCTCGTTGTCCAGCACGATGGCGACCCGGCGCTTGGGGTCGCCCACCGGGTTGCAAGCCGCCTTGCCGGTGACGTCGGCCCAGGCGTTGCCGCCCTTGCCGCTGAAGTCGAGCGACACCGAGTAGGCGACGCTGTTCTGCGGCTGCACCGCGTCGGCGCCGGTGATGTCCGCGCCGGCGAGGACCGCCGGGCCGACCTCTAGCCAGTCGCCCTGGTCGGAGGGCAGGATCTGGTTGCCCTTGTCCTCGGCCTTGGCGACCTGCTCCTCGGTGGGCTTCGCCGGCAGGCTCTTGAGCACCGGGTGGGCGGAGAGCTGGGCGGTCTGGCCGATCCGCTCCTCGGCCTGCTTCGCCTCGGCGTCGCTGCTGACGCCGGGGAGCTCGACGAGGATGCGGTTCTCACCCTGGCGCACCAGGGTCGACTCGGCCACGCCGAGGGCGTCCACGCGACCGCGCAGGACCTCGACCGTCTTGTCGACGTTGCTCGCGGTCGCCTGGACCGAGCCGGTGTCCTCCGCCTGGAAGACGAACTGCGCGCCACCGCGCAGGTCGAGGCCGAGGTTGGGCTTGACGCCCAGCGTCAACGCGAGGCACCCGCCCAGGAGACCGAGGACGAGGAGGAAGCGTACGAGGGCACCGCGTGACATGGGCGACATCCTCTCCCACGACCGGTGAGCCTCGTGAATCGGCCTGAGGGCCACCGCTCAGACGGCGTACGACTCCAGCTCGCCGGCGAGGTCGGCGTTGGCGCGACCGGAGACGAGCGACCCGTCGCCCGTGTGCTCCAGCGAGGCGATCTCGCCCTCCTGGTGCAACCGGTTGATCAGGTCGCCGCGCTCGTAGGGCAGCAGCACGGAGAACTGCACGGTCGGGCGCGGCAGGTCGGCCTCGACGGCGGTCAGGACGTCCTCGATGCCCTCCCCCGTGCGTGCCGACACGACCACGCTGTGCGGCTCGCGAGCACGCAGCCGGGCGAGCACGAGCGGGTCGGCGGCGTCGGCCTTGTTGATGACGACCAGCTCGGGGACCTTGTCGGCGTGGATCTCGGCGAAGACCTCGCGGACGGCGGCGAGCTGCCCCTCGGGGTCCGGGTGCGAGCCGTCGACGACGTGCAGGATCAGGTCCGACTCGGCGACCTCCTCCAGCGTCGAGCGGAACGCCTMGACCAGCTGGTGGGGCAGGTGCCGCACGAAGCCGACCGTGTCGGACATCGTGTAGACGCGGCCGTCGCGCGTCGTCGTACGTCGCGTGGTCGGGTCGAGGGTCGCGAAGAGCGAGTCCTCGACGAGCACGCCCGCGTCGGTGAGCCGGTTGAGCAGCGAGGACTTGCCGGCGTTGGTGTAGCCGGCGATCGAGACGCTCGGGATGTGGTTGCGGGACCGCTCCTGGCGCATGGTCTCGCGGGTGCCCTTGAGGTCCTTCAGCTCGCGGCGGAGCTTGGCGATCTTGGTGTTGATGCGCCGCCGGTCGGTCTCGATCTTGGTCTCACCGGGGCCACGGCCGCCGATGCCGCCGCCGTCCGCGCCGACGCGGCCACCGGCCTGGCGGGAGAGGTTGCCACCCCAGCCGCGCAGGCGCTGCTTCATGTACTGCAGCTGCGCGAGCTCGACCTGGGCCTGGCCCTCCTTGGACTTCGCGTGCTGGGCGAAGATGTCGAGGATCAGGCCGGTGCGGTCGATCGCCTTGACCTTGAGCTTGTCCTCGAGGTTGCGCAGCTGGCTGGGTGCGAGGTCGCCGTCGAGGATGACGGTGTCGGCGCYGGTGGCCTGCACGATCTCGCGCAGCCCGTCGACCTTGCCGCGCCCGATGTACGTCGCGGGGTCGGGCGTGGAGCGTCGCTGGTAGATCGCGTCGAGCACCTCGGAGCCGGCCGTCTCGGCGAGCAGCGCGAGCTCGGCCATCGAGTTCTCGGCGTCGGTCACGGTGCCGTCGATCCAGACCCCCACGAGGACCACGCGCTCGAGGCGGAGCTGACGGTACTCGACCTCGGTGATGTCCTCGAGCTCGGTGCGCAGGCCGGCGACGCGGCGCAGGGCGTGGCGGGCCACGAGGTCCTGCTCACCGGTGGTGAGGTCGCCGACCTCCTCCGGGTCGGGGCCGTCGGCGGAGACGATCTCCTCGTCCGCGTCGTCGTCCCAGGCGCGGGTCGCGTCGAGCTCGGCGGAGAGGCTGAAGTCAGGTGCGTTCGTCATATGCCCTCAAGAGTAGGCCGACGCCCCAGATACCGCGAGGCGATTAGCGCTCACGCACGGTGGCGGCCCGAGGCCGGCGTCCCACCGTTCACGAGCAGCTGGAGGTCCGTGAACTCCTCGCACAGGCCCCGTACGTCGCCCGGGGTCTCCGCCGGACCGAACGCCAGCACCGCGATCCCGGAGGCGTTGAGCCGCTGGACCAGCGGGTACGCCGACGCGAGGTCGCCCACGAGGGCCACCGCGTCCACCGCGCCCTGGCAGGCCAGGTCGACGGCGTCGATGGTCATGGCGACCAGGGACCGCTGGTCGAGGTGCGTGGTGAGCGGGTCACCGAACTGGTGGCACGGCTGGATGCCGTGGTGACGCAGGCGCGGCATCCACTCGTCGGCGGTGTACGACGTCCAGTCGCCGTACGCCCGTGACACGTTGACGGTGCCGTGGTCGCCCAGCACCTCGAACAGCCCGTCCGAGGACCCGGGCGGGACCGTGCGGGCGTCGATGAGGACGGCGAGGCGACGGGCCGGCCGGGGTGGCGTCAGTCCGCGCCGACGATGCGGCAGCGGCGGCCGCTCGACGTCCGGGTCGGGCACCTCGGCGCGGTCGTCCTCGGTGCTGACGGACCGGTCCTCGAGGTCGTCCCCGCGGTCGTCCGCGCGGTCGTCCGCGGGACGACGGACTGCGGGCACGGCACCGGTCAGGTCGGGCAGCGCCCACGCGGCGGCGGGCTCCTCGCCGTTCTCCCGGCGCCGGGTCTCGATGTCGGCGGTGGTCGCCAACCATCGGCGCACCAGCGAGCCGAGCGACACCCTCGGCTCGTCGCTCTGCTCCGTGGCCGGCGGCCACCCTGCGGTTCTCGTCGTGTTCATGGCACATCCCCCCGGACGCTGTTCGACCTCGCCACGATGGCGGATCGTCCGCGGGGAGATCACCCGAATKGGTGAGTCTTGACCCGAATGCCTAGACCAGTCCCGGGCGGCACGGCGCCCGCCCGGTCACTTCGGAGGCATCCTGATGCCGCCGTCGACGCGGATCGTCTCGCCGTTCATGTAGGAGTTGGTGACGCACTCGACGACCATGCTCGCGAGCTCCTCGGCGTGGCCGAGGCGCTTGGGGAAGAGCACCGACTCGCCGAGCTTGGCCTTGAAGGCCTCCGGCTCGGGGAACGCGTCGTAGATCGGGGTGTCGACCAGCCCGGGGGCGACCGTGTTGAGACGGATGCCGGACGCCGCGAGGTCGCGGGCGACCGGCAGGGTCATGCCGACCACGCCGCCCTTGGACGCCGAGTACGACGCCTGGCCGATCTGGCCGTCGAAGGCGGCGACGGAGGCGAGGTTGACGATCGCGCCGCGCTGGCCGTCGGCGTCGGCCTCGTTGCGCGACATGACGGTCGCCGCCTGCCGGGTCATGTCGAAGGTGCCGACGAGGTTGATCTCCACGACCTTGCGGAAGGCGCCGAGGTCGTGGGCCGAGGCGAGGTCTCCGTCGCGGCCGATGGTGCGCTGGGCCCAGCCGATCCCGGCGGAGTTGACGCACGCCCGCAGCGGGGCGATCTCCGCGGCCGCCTCGACGGCGGAGGCGATCTGCTCGGTGTCGGTCACGTCGACGCGGGCGAAGACGCCCTTGATCTCCTCGGCGAGGGCCTCGCCCTTCGCGGCGTCGATGTCGGCGACCACGACGATCGCCCCGCGGGCGGCGAGGGCGCGGGCGACGGCGGCGCCGATGCCGGACGCCCCTCCGGTGACGATGGCGGAAGATCCGGTGATGTCCATGCGCGGGAGCATATTCGTCGCGCCGGTGCGCAGGAATGGCGGGCATCAGTGCCCCGCGGTCGCGCACGTGCACGAGCGGCAGGGCCCCGCGCCGACCTCAGAGGTCGCTGACGCCCTCCGCGACGAGCACGGCGGGGCCTGTCATGAGGACCCGGTCGTCGGTGGTCCACACGATGTCGAGGCGACCGCCGGGGACGTCGACGCGGTACGACGTGCCGCGCGGCGCGTCGTCGGCGAGGGCCGTGGCGACCATCACCGCGCACGCTCCCGTGCCGCAGGACCGGGTCTCGCCCGAGCCGCGCTCGTGCACCCGCATCGCCACGTGCCGCTCGCCGCGGCGTACGACGAACTCGACGTTGACGCCCTCGGGGTAGGCCTCGTGGTCGTAGCCGGGCTCGTCGAGCAGTGAGCCCGCCTCAGCCAGGTCGTCGACGAACGTCACCGCGTGGGGGTTGCCCATCGAGACGTGCCGGGCGGCGTGCTCGGTGCCGTCGACGGTGACGGTGGTGGTCTCGCGCACGAGCGGGGTGCCCATGTCGGCGGTGAGCAGGCCGTCGCCGGCGTCGCTGAGGACCTTGACGCCGTCGCGGGTGGCGATCGCGATCGGGTAGGGCTCGCCCTCGTGGTCGTGGAGGTAGCGGGCGAAGACGCGCACCCCGTTGCCGCACATCTCGCTGAGGGACCCGTCGGCGTTGCGGTAGTCCATGAACCACCCGTCGCCCTCCCGGACGGCGCGCAGCACCCCGTCGCCGCCGATGCCGGCCCGGCGGTCGCACAGCGCCCGGACCCGCGCCGCGTCGAGGTCGCCGTGCACGGTGCCGTCGGGGTCGGGCAGCAGGACGAAGTCGTTCTCCGTGCCGTGGCCCTTGAGGAAGCGGTAGCTCACTCCCTCAGTGTGTCAGGGCGGCCGACACGTCTCACGGCACCGCTCACCTCACGACGCTGTGCCGCACGCAGGCGAAGTCGTGGTTGCGCTCGACCTCCTCCAGGCGCAGCTCGACGTGCCGCGGCAGCACCGGGGCCCCGCCGCCGAGGGTGACCGGGGCGTACTGGATCCACACCTCGTCGAGGAGACCGGCGTCGTGGAACTGCCCGACCAGGTCCCCGCCGCCGACCAGCCAGACGTCCTTGCCGGCGGCGGCCTCGAGCGCGGCGGCGTGCACCTGCTCGACGGGGTCGGCGCCGAACGTGACCGCCTTGACCGGCGCGAAGGCGCGGTGGGTCATCACCCAGGTGGGCAGGTCACCCCACGGGTCGTCGTCGTGGTCGAGGATCCACTGCCACGTCGTGGCCCCCATGACGCACGACCCGATGCGCTCACGGAACGTCGTGTAGTGCATCGGCCCGTGCTCGTCGATGTCACGCGACGTCAGCCAGTCGAGCGAGTGGTCCGGCGTCGCGATGTAGCCGTCGAGCGAGCAGCCCGTGTAGTAGATCGTCGCCATGGCTACCGCGGCTCGACGACGCGCGCCGCTCCCCCACCGCGGCGCACCGGCTCGGAGACCGCGGTCAGCAGGCCGCGGGGGCCGAACTCGATCGCCGTGGCAGCGCCGATCTCGGCGGCACTGGTGAAGGCATCACCGGACGGGGCCAGCTTGTGGCCGAGGGCGGTGAGCCCGGCGCCGTACAGGGTGATGAAGTCCGGCTCGGCGGTCACGCTCGCGGTGTTGCGCTGCGAGGCACGAGGGGCCGCGATCGCCCCGGCGACGTCCATGCGCAGGTCGATCCGGTTGACCAGCATCTGCAGCACGGTGGTGATGATCGTGGACCCGCCGGGCGAGCCGAGGGCCATGAAAGGCTCGCCGTCCTTGAGCACGATCGTCGGGCTCATCGAGGAGCGCGGACGCTTGCCGGGCTGGATGCGGTTGGGGTCGGCCGGGTCGTAGACGGTCGAGAAGTCGGTGAGCTCGTTGTTCAGCAGGAACCCGTAGCGCGGCACGGCCATGCCCGAGCCACCGGTCTGCTCGATGGTGAGGGTGTACTCGACGATGTTGCCCCACTTGTCGGCCACAGTGAGGTTGGTCGTGGAGATGTTCTCGGTGTCGTTGTCGACGCTCCCGCGAGCGGCGGGAGCGGCGCACACGCCGTCGTACGAGGCGACGTCACCGGCCGCCGTCGGCTTGGTCATCGCGGCGTTCGGGCTGAGCGCGCAGGCGCGCTCGGCGGCGTACCGGTCGTCGAGGAGCGTGCTGACGGGGACGTCGACGAAGGCGCGGTCACCGACGTACTTCCCGCGGTCGGCGAAGGCCAGGGCGCTCGCCTCGAGGTAGTGGTGCAGCGCCTCGGTGGCGGTCATCGCGGAGAGGTCGTAGCGCTCGAGGATGTTGAGCGCCTCGCCGACGGTCGTGCCACCGGAGGAGGACGGGTTCATGCCGTAGACGTCGTAGCCGCGGTACCGGGCGCGACTCGGCCGCTGGTTGAGCACCTTGTAGTTCTTGAGGTCCTTGCGGGTCAGGTAGCCGCGCGGGACCGGCAGGTCGGTGCCCCTCGTCGTGCGCGGGTGCTTGACGATCTTGGCCATCACCTTGGCGAGCTTGCCCTCGTAGAACGCGTCGATCCCCTCCGCGCCCAGCATCGTGTACGTCGCCGCGAGCTGCGGGTTCTTGAAGAGCGACCCGACCTTCGGGGCGTCGCCCCCGGGCAGGAAGAGCTGCCGGCTGGCCCAGAACGCGTTGAAGCGCTCCGCGTTGTCCAGCGTCTGCTGGCGGAACGTGTCGTCGACGACGAAGCCGCGGTTGGCGACCGCGACGGCGGGCTTGAGGGCCTTGGTCAGCGACAGGGTGCCGAAGCGCTTGAGCGCCCGGTCCCAGGTGGCCAGGGTGCCCGGCACCCCGACGCTCACACCGCTGGTCACGAGGTCGGGCGTGAAGGGGTAGGGCTTGCCGGTGGCGTCGTCGACGAATGCGTCGGTGGGCATCTTCGCCGGGGCCGTCTCACGCCCGTCGATCGTGCGGACCTGACCGGTCTTCGCGTCGTAGTGCACGAAGTAGCCGCCCCCGCCGATGCCGGCGCTGTAGGGCTCGGTCACCCCGAGGGTCGCGGCGGCCGCCACCGCGGCGTCGGCCGCGTTGCCGCCCTTCTTGAGGATCTTCAGCGCCGCCGCGCTCGCCTCCGGGTCGACGGTCGTGACCGCGCCGCCGAAGCCGACGGCGGTCGGGATCTTGGCCGTGGGCCGGGCCGTCGGTGCGGCAGCGGGCTCCTCGGCCGGAGCCGGTGGTCCGGCGACGAGCAGGCCGGCGACGAGCGCGGACGTGGCGAGAGCGGGAAGAGCGATGCGCATGGGGCCTCCGAGAGTCGAGCGCCGAGGGGGACGGCTGCCCCCACCCTGCGCCTCACGCGTCCGGTTGTCGATCCCCTCCGGGGTGAAGTGTCGCGATGGCGGCGACCGCGCGGTCGAGCCGCCGCGGGTCGTCGTGTGCCACCCAGACGACGCGGGGATCCTTGCGGAACCACCCGTCCTGGCGCCGCGCGAAGCGTCGCGTCGCGGCCTGGGTCCGCACGATCGCGTCCTCCCGGCCCATCTCCCCACGCAGGTACGCCGCCGCCTCGGCGTAGCCGATCGCCCGGCTGGCCGTGCGCCCCCGCTCGAGCCCCAGGTCGAGCAGCCGCTCCACCTCCTCCACCAGCCCCCCGTCGTACATGTCGCGGACCCGCCGGTCGATCCGGGCGTCCAGGGTGGGCCGGTCGATGTCGACGCCGACCTGGAGCGTGAGCGGGTCGGCGTACTCCAGCTGCGGCAGGCTGGCCGACCACGGGCGGCCGGTGAGCGCGATGACCTCCAGGGCGCGGACCACCCGGCGGCCGTTGTCGACGAGCATCCGATCCGCGGCCTCGGGGTCCAGGCGGGCCAGCCGGGCGTGCAGGGCGGCGGGGCCGACCCGCTCGAGCTCGGCCTCGAGCTCGCGGCGCAGCGACTCGTYGGTGCCCGGGAACTCGAAGCGGTCGAGGATCGCGCGGGTGTAGAGCGCCGACCCGCCGACCAGGACGGGGGCCGCGCCACGCGCGTGGATCTCGGCGATCACCGGTCGGGCCCAGGCCTGGAAGTGCGCCACCGTGGACACCTCGGTGACGTCGAGCAGGTCGAGAAGGTGGTGCGGGATCCCCCGACGCTCCGCCACGGGCAGCTTGGCGGTGCCGACGTCCATCCCGCGGTAGACCTGCATCGCGTCGGTGTTGACCACCTCGCCCCCCAGCCGCTCGGCGAGGTCGAGGCCGAGCCCCGTCTTGCCGGAGGCGGTGGCCCCCACGACGGCGACCGTCACGGGGTGGGGCAGGTCGGACATGGTCGGTAGTGTTCCAAATGGGTCGCGGCCCGTCCGGGCCGGACCGATCTCACGGAGGACCAGATGGGTTTCCTGGACAAGGCCAAGGCCACGCTGACCGACGCCGTCGACAAGCACGGCGACACGATCGCCGACGGCCTCGACAAGGCCGGCCGGGCCGTCGACGCGAAGACCGGCGGCAAGCACAGCGACACGATCGACACGGGGATCGCCAAGGCCAAGCAGGGCCTCGATCACCTCGACGGCAAGGACGACGACTTCCGGGCCACCACCACGGAGCCCGCTCCAGACCCCGACGTGGTGCCCTCGCCGGGCCCCGTGCCGACCCCGCCCCCGGCGCCCGTGCCGACGCCCAGCCCCGACGCTCCGGGCCTGCCGACCGACCCGACCAACCCCGCCACCGGGTCGGCGCCCCGCCCCTGAGTCCCACTCGCCCGCGCTCTCCCCTGAGGGGGTGAGCGCGGGCCGGGACGCACCGTTAGGTTGGCGGGCGTGGATCGCTTCGTGCTCGTGCCCGCCTCGTACGTCTACCTCCTGCGCGAGGGCGACGGAGGCGACGAGGTGCTCCTGCAGCGGCGCCAGGGCACGCCGTACATGAACGACCACTGGGCCGCCGCCGCGGCCGGCCACGTCGAGCGCGGCGAGACGGCGTACGACGCGGCCCTGCGGGAGGCCGCCGAGGAGCTCGGTCTCACCGGCATCGACCTCACGTTCGAGTTCACCATGCACCGCACCCGGGGCGGGGAGGCCGTCGACGAGCGCGTCGACTGGTTCTTCACCGCCCGCTCGTGGCAGGGCGAGCCCCGGGTCATGGAGCCCGACAAGTGCGCCGAGCTGCGCTGGTGCCCCCTCGACGCGCTGCCGTCGCCGGTGGTGCCCCACGAGGCGTACGCGCTGAGCCGACTCGGCAGCGGCGAGCGCTACCTCACCCACGGTTTCGACCACCCCCAGGAGGGACAACGATGAACAACCAGGACCTCGGCCCGATCCCCGACCCGATCATCGAGGACGGCGAGCCCAACCCCGGCGGCGCCGACGCGATCGGTGCCGACCCGGCCGACGACGGCCTCGGGCGCGACCTGCAGCCCGACGCCAACCCGGCCGTGGACGACGTGCTCCCCGACGAGATCGCCCAGCCCGACGACAAGCAGCAGGCTCCCGACGGCGACGCCGCCGCCGACCACGACTCCGGCACGCAGGAGGATCCCGAGGCCGGCCAGGAGGCCGAGGACGGGTCGCCCGAGCCCCCTGCCTGAGCCCGTACCGCACGTCGGCGCCGGGCCTTCGTCGCTGGGTGTGGGATCGGTGTCACCAGCTGGCACCGATCCCACACTCATCTCCGCACGGGTACGGCCACCCGGTCCAGCCCCGGGCCCGATGCAGCGCGGCGACCTTGCCCGCCGTCGCGCACTGGCGGTCGAAGACCTGGCCCCACCCCACCCGGACGGTGTCCTTGCCAGCGAGCGCGGCGTCCAGGTCGCGCTCCATGTCCGCGTCCCGCTGCCGCGCCGAGTCGTGGAACAGCCGACCGTCGAGCTCCACCACCAGGCCGTCGTCGTGCTCGACGTCCCGGTAGACGACCCGGTCCCCCCGCCCGTCTCGGACCTGGCGCTGTCCCACCGGGAGGCCGTGTGGTCGGACGACCCGCGTCAGGTATCCGTGCTCGAGGACGGAGCACGATCCCTGTGCGATGTCGTCCAGGACGCTCGCCAGCCAGGCCCGGCGGGGCACCCGTCGGCGTGGGCCGAGCTCCGAGGCCAGCCGCGCCGCCGTCGAGCGCCGACCCTGGACCACGTCGGCCAGCACCCGGATGGCGTCCAGGTCGGTGGCCGCACGACAGGCCACCGCGATGGCGGCGTCGTCGTACCGCAGCCGGGGCGGTCCGACCGTCCACACCGTCCGGTGGTCCAGCCCGTCGATCCGCGTGATGCGTACGCCGGGAGGCGCGAGGACGGTGCGCGACCGCGCCACCGCCACCTCGATGATCACCGGATCGGCGCGCTTGCCCGGTCCCTCGTGGGCACGCAGGGCCGCCTCCCCCGCCAGCGCGGCCGGCCACGCGTGCAGCACCGCCGCCCACGCACGCTGGATCCACGTCGGGTCCCCGGTGTGGCCCAGGTAGACGCCCGGGTGTGCGACCGCCACCTCCCGGCGCCGGATCATCCGCCGGATGCTGGCCGGCGTCTCCCCGGCGCCGAGCAGCTGGGCACGGGACACGACGCCCTGCTGGTCGTCGAGGAAGTCGGCTGCCGCCCAGTGGGCCGGCCAGTCGGGTGTGGACGTCATCCCTGACGTGTCCCCGCTGCCGGGGTGAATCAGTCGCAGGGATCAGGAGCTGTGGACAACGTCCCTGCTGCCTCGGTGCAGCGAGGGTGTGGCTCGGTCTGGCTTCGGTGTGGCTTCGGTCTGGCTTCAGTGTGGCTTCGGTGTGGCTTCGGTGTCACCAGGTGGCACCGAAGCCACACTCAGCCGCAGGCGGGAGCCGGCGGGAGCGGGGCCGGCACGCCGAGGCCCGGCATGCCGAGCCCGACACCGCGAGGGGCGGAGGGCGCGGAGGGCGCGGAGGTGCGGGCCTCCCACGCGTCGCCGGCACGGGTGCGGCGCACGGACAGGACGGGACCGTCGGCGACCAGGTGGTGCGGCGCGGCGTAGGTGATCTCGACGGTGACCATGTCGCCGGGGCGGACCCCCGCGGCGCCGTCGGGGGTGAAGTGCACGAGACGGCTGTCGCGGCCTCGGCCGGAGAGGCGGTGCGTGGCGGCGTCCTTGCGGCCCTCGCCCTCGGCGACCATCAGCTCGACACGCGTGCCGACCAGCGCCTTGTTCTCGGACCAGGCGATCTCGGTGACCAGCTCGGACAGGCGCAGGTAGCGGTCCTTGACGACCTCCGGCGGCACCTGGTCCTCCATGGTCGCGGCCGGGGTGCCCGGACGCGGGGAGTACTGGAAGGTGAAGGCGCCGGAGAAACGTGACTCGCGCACCACCCGCATGGTCTCGAGGAAGTCCTCCTCGGTCTCACCGGGGAAGCCCACGATGATGTCGGTGGTGATCGCGGCGTCGGGCATGGCTGCCCGGACCCGCTCGATGATGCCGAGGAACTTCGAGGACCGGTACGAGCGCCGCATCGCGCGCAGCACGCGGTCCGAGCCCGACTGCAGCGGCATGTGCAGCTGGTGCATCACGTTGGGCGTCTCGGCCATCGCCTCGATGACGTCGTCGGTGAACTCGGCCGGGTGCGGGGAGGTGAAGCGCACCCGCTCCAGGCCCGCGATCGAGCCGCAGGACCGCAGCAGCTTGGAGAACGCCTGGCGGTCGCCGAACTCCACGCCGTAGGCGTTGACGTTCTGGCCGAGCAGGGTGACCTCGGTGACGCCCTCGGCGACCAGCGCCTCGACCTCGGCCAGGATCTCGCCGGGCCGACGGTCCTTCTCCTTGCCGCGCAGCGCGGGGACGATGCAGAAGGTGCACGTGTTGTTGCAGCCGACCGAGATCGACACCCACGCGGCGTACGCCGAGTCGCGCTTGGTCGGCAGCGTGGAGGGGAACACCGACAGCGACTCGAGGATCTCGACCTGCGCCTCCTGCTGGGAGCGCGCGCGGTCGAGCAGGGCGGGCAGGGAGCCGATGTTGTGGGTGCCGAAGACGACGTCGACGTACGGCGCCTTCGCCGTGATCGTGGAGCGGTCCTTCTGCGCGAGGCAGCCGCCGACGGCGATCTGCATGTCGGGGTTGGCGGCCTTGATCGGCGCCAGGTGCGACAGGTTGCCGTAGAGCTTGTTGTCGGCGTTCTCCCGGACCGCGCAGGTGTTGAAGACGACCACGTCGGCCTGCTCGCCGACCKGGCTCGCGACGTACCCCGCCTCCTCCAGCAGGCCGGTGAGCCGCTCGGAGTCGTGGACGTTCATCTGGCACCCGTAGGTGCGGACCTCGTAGGTTCGCGCGGCGGTCTCGGGCCCACGCGGGAGCGTCTCGGGTATCGCAGTCATGGCCGGTCAAGGGTACGGCGGGCGCGTCCGGCGCGGGCAATCGCGTTTCTCCTCCCGCCCTCCTCCCCCGTCGTTAGTGTCCGTCCCTCATCCGCTCGAAGGGACCCCATGACCACCACACGCACCGCGCCGGCCCTCCTGGCCCTCGCCTGCGCCGTCGGCCTGCTCGCGACGCCCCTCTCGCCGAGCGCCGCGGCGGTCGCTCGGTGCGACGGTCGGGTGCCGACGATCCTCACCACGGACCACCGGGTGACGGGCACGCCGGGCGACGACGTGATCGTGGTGCTGGCCCGTCGAGCCTCGGTGGAGGCCGGTACCGGTGACGACCGGATCTGCGTGCGCGGCCGTGCGGGATGGACGACGGTGCGAGGTGATGCGGGCGACGACCGCGTCCGGGTCGAGGTCCGCACCTCGGTCTTCGCGGACCTGAGCGACGGCACCGACACCTATCGGGGTGGACCGGGCACCGACCTGGTCGCCACCGGGATGACCGGCGAGCGCAACCTCGACCGCGTCCTTCTCGGGGGTGGCGACGACACCCTCGTCCTGGCCGAGGGCCGGGACCACCGCCGCGCCGTGCTGCGCGGGGGCGCGGGCGAGGACCTGCTCGAGGTCAGGCGCCGTGGCGGGGCGCTGATGGTCGACGCCGGCGCTGGTCGGGCCACGCTGGAGGGACGGACGTACGCCCGGTGGAGCTCGTTCGCCTCCCATCACCTCTCCTCGGCAGGGCGGAAGACGTTCGTGGGCAGTGCCGGACCCGACGACGTCTCGTTCGGCGGGCGAGGTGCCGTCGAGGCACGCACCGGCGAGGGAGACGACGCGGTCGAGCTGCGCTACGACCCGTGGGACGTGGCGACGGTGCTCAGGGATCCCGCGTCGCACGGGAGGCACGCTCCGTCGTACCTCCTGGACCTGGGGGCAGGCCGCGACCGGCTGGAGGTGAGCACCTCGGTCACCTCGGTCGTCGGCGACCTGACCACCGGCACGATCTGGTTCTCCGGGACGGACGGCCCCCTCGGGTCCTTCTCCTTCACCGGTGTCGAGGACCTGTCGGTGGACGCGCCGGTCCACGCGGAAGCGGACTCCCCCTCGCAGGTGGAGCTCGTCGGGGACGACCTGGACAACCAGCTGCGCGCCAGCGCCTGCCGCGTCGTGCTGCGGGGGGSCGGCGGCGACGACCGGCTGCAGGTGGGTGCCCTTCCTCGGGACGGGGTCCTCATCACCGCCGGCGGCCTGGACAAGGGGTGCCCGCGCAGGTCCTTCGTGTACGGCGGTCCCGGGGACGACGCGATGACCAGCCGGGTCACCTTCTACGACTTCCGGGGGCTGGACGTCGGCGACCACGCCACGGAGGAGGAGCTGCCGGCCCCCGACCTCCTCGACGGGGGCGAGGGCGTCGACACCGCCGATGCCGGCGCCGGCCGGGACACCTGTCTCGCGGAGACGCGCGTGGACTGCGAGGCCTGACGCCTACCCTCGGACCCATGCCGCGCCTCCACGCCTTCGAGCTGCTGCCCGACGACGAGGGACGCGACGCCGTCCTCCGCGACTGGCAGCTGCTCCGCGACGCCGGGCTGCCGTCGCAGCTGGACCACAAGGGCATGACCAACACCCCGCACGTCACCGTCCTGACCGCGGAGGCCCTCGGTACCGAGCACGACGAGGTGGCGGTCTCGCGCCTGGGCGCGGCCCTGCCCGTCGAGGTGCGGGCRTCGGGACTCGCCCTGCTGGGCGGCTCGCGGGTGTCGCTGGTCCGCATCCTCGACGTGCCCGACAGCCTGGTGCGCGCCGTCCTCGACCTCCG
Source organism: Nocardioides sp. P5_C9_2 (assembly GCF_054049555.1). Lineage (NCBI taxonomy): Bacteria > Bacillati > Actinomycetota > Actinomycetes > Propionibacteriales > Nocardioidaceae > Nocardioides > Nocardioides sp. P5_C9_2. The sequence continues at coordinate 5,141 of NZ_JBFUMD010000005.1, read as the reverse complement.
CACGGACGTGCCCCACGCCAAGCACCCGGGGTGGCTGCCGCACGTCACCCTCGCCCGGCGTCTGACCCGCTCCGCGCTCCCGGCCGCGCTCGAGGTGCTGGGCCACGGTGACCTCACCCTGCGTCTCACCGAGCTGCGGCGCTGGGACCCGGACGCGGGCACGGTCCGCACGCTCTGAGACCGGCGAGATCGCTCGACCCGCGGCCCGGACCCGGCGCTCAGGACAGGTGACGGTGGCCGATCTGCTCGCCGAGGTCGGCGAGCAGTCGCGCCGGCTCGCGCAGGCAGGTCGCGACGTCCGGCTCGACGTCGACCAGGGCGTACGCCGCGGCGATACCGGCCGTCGCCAGCTCGGCGTCCGTCAGCTGCCGTCGCCCGCAGACCGCGACGACGGGCACCCCGGCGGCGCCGGCGGCGGTGGCGACCCCGACGGGCGCCTTGCCGCGCAGGCTCTGGGCGTCGAGCGAGCCCTCGCCGGTGACGACGAGCTCGGCCCCGGTCACCCGGTCGGCGAAGCCCAGCAGATCCAGCATCAGGGCGATGCCCGGCCGCAGCTCGGCCCCGAGCGCGGACAGCAGGGCGAAGCCCACGCCGCCGGCGGCGCCCGAGCCGGGGACGTCGCGGCGGTCGGCACCGGTCGCCCGCTCCAGCACGTCCGCCCAGTGGTCCAGCGCTGCGTCGAGCGCGACCACGTCGTCGGGCGACGCGCCCTTCTGGGGTCCGTACACCGCGGCGGCGCCATGCGGGCCGGTCAGCGGGTTGTCGACGTCGCAGGCGACCACCACACGGGCGCCGACCAGCCCCGGGTGCAACCGGGACAGGTCCAGGGACGACACGTCGACCAGCCCGCCGCCCCCGTCCGGCACCGCCGGCGAGGCGACGGCCCCGAGCGCCGCCAGCAGCCCGGCCCCGCCGTCAGTGCTGGCGCTGCCGCCGATCCCCACGACCAGCTCGCGACAGCCCGCGTCCAGCGCGGCCGCCATCACCTCGCCCAAGCCCCGGCTGGACGCGGCCAGCGGTGCACGCACCCCGTCGGGCAGGCGCTCGAGCCCGCACGCGTCGGCCATCTCCACGACCGCGGTGGTCCCGCGGCGGGCGTACGACGTCCGCACCGGCTCCCCCGTCGGGCCGGCGACGCCGACGGGGGCCCGCTCGAAGCCTGCCGAGATCGCCGCGTCGAGCGTGCCGTCGCCACCGTCGGCCACCGGCAGGCACTCGACGTCGACGTCGGGGCGCACGCGCCTCAACCCGGACGCGACGGCCTGCGCGACGTCGTACGCCGTGAGCGTGCCCTTGAACTTGTCGGGGGCGAGCAGGACGCGCGTCATCCCGGCCACCCCCACATGCGCCTCATCATGCCTCGGGCCGGGCGCGTCCGCACGTCTATACCGGCCCCCTCATATGGGGCACGCCGCCGCACGGACCCGGCTGCGGGTGCTGGGTGCGTCCCATGCTGGGTGGGACGTGGCCAGGAGTCCGGTCCCGACCGCGACCCTCCGGTAGGAGGCGCGATGCACGCGCCCTTCACCCCCGCACCGACCCGATCCGCGGCGCTCCGCGGAGCAGCGCGACGACGTACGGGCGTCCGGCGATCGAGGGTCCGGCGGACCGCGATCGCCTGCGCCGCGCTGTGCACGGCCGTGTGCGGCTGCCTCGCCCTGTCGCGACCGGACCAGGCCGGGGCACAGCACGGTCCGGGAGCTCCCGACGGTCCGCACCGGGCCGCGACCGCCCGGACCGGGACGGGCACGCTCGTCGTGCTTCCGCCGGTCGCCCAGAGCGGCGGGTCTCCCGCGACGCCCCCCGACTCCAGCCAGGTGGTGGCGACCTTCCGGCCGGTGCGGCCGGGCCGCACCGTCCTCCTGGAGCGGGGCTCCCGCCACGGGTGGCGCATCGTCGACCGGGCACGGGAGGACCGGGCGGGGTCGGCATCGTTCGACGTCGCGGCGGGTCTCTACCGCGCGCGGGTRGAGGGCACCGACCGCGCCACCGCCGCGACGACCGGGCGGGTGCACACCCGCGCCTGGCGGACCACCTTCGAGGACACCTTCGACGGCACGGCGCTGGACCTGTCGGTCTGGAACGACCAGGTGCGCGCGCACGAGAGCGTGTTTGCGCCCCGGACCTGCGGGCGCTCCGACCCCGCGCCCCGATCGGTCGGGTCGGGCGTGCTGCACCTGGGCCTCGCGCCCGACCCGGAGCTCGTGGGGATCCCGTGCGTCTACTCCCACCCGACAGGCTCCGGCACGCACGACTTCTTCGTCTACTCGCAGGTCGCCACCGAGCACACCCACTTCTTCCGCTACGGGATCTTCGCCGCCCGCATGAGGGTGCAACGCGCCCGGGGGATGCACTCCGCCTTCTGGATGCTGCCGCGTGATCGGGCGTTCGTGCTGGGCGACCCGTCCGCGGGGACGGAGGTCGACGTCGTGGAGTACTTCGGCGAGCGTGACCCCGGCCGGAGCGACATCGCCTCGTTCATCCACTGGTACGACCCGGGCTGGGTGCCGGACGGCCGGGGCGACGTCTTCCCCCGGGCGCGCCGGGTGCTCGAGCACGACGAGGAGTGGTGGGAGGAGTTCCACGTGTTCTCGGTCGAGTGGACGCCCGAGGAGTACGTCTTCCGTGTCGACGGCCGGGAGTACTACCGCGAGGACGAGGCCGTCTCCCGGGCCGAGCACTACCTCGTGCTCTCCATGCAGGCGCTCGACTACGAGCTCGACGACCTCAGCCCCGACGAGTACGGCGACACCGCGGACGTCGACTGGGTCCGCGTGTACGACGCCACCTCGGCCACGTCGCGTCCGCGGGGTCGCTGAGCGGCCTCGTTCCGGTCACGATTGCGGGCAGGGACCAGACGCTGATGGCCCGAAAGGGCTATCGGCCTATAGGTTGCGGCCATGACGACGATGGAGCACGGTTCCGTCAGCGCCGGCCGTGGGGAACCGCTGGTCGTGCTGGACGGGGTGCAGAAGTACTTCGGCCAGATGCAGGCCCTCAAGGACATCGCCCTCACCGTCACGCGCGGTGAGGTCGTCGTGGTCATCGGCCCCTCGGGGTCGGGCAAGTCCACGCTGTGCCGCACCATCAACCGGCTCGAGACGATCGACGACGGCACCATCACCCTCGACGGCCAGCCGCTGCCGCAGGAGGGCAAGGCGCTCGCCGCCCTCCGCGCCGAGGTCGGGATGGTGTTCCAGAGCTTCAACCTCTTCGCCCACAAGACGATCCTCGAGAACGTCACCCTCGGCCCGATCAAGGTCCGCGGCCTCGGCAAGGCCGAGGCCGAGAAGAAGGGGCGCGAGCTCCTCGAGCGCGTCGGCGTCGGCCACCAGGCCGAGAAGTACCCCGCCCAGCTCTCCGGTGGCCAGCAGCAGCGGGTGGCCATCGCCCGCGCCCTGGCCATGGAGCCCAAGGTGATGCTCTTCGACGAGCCCACCTCGGCGCTGGACCCGGAGATGATCAAGGAGGTCCTCGACGTCATGGTCGACCTCGCCCAGGGCGGCATGACGATGATCGTGGTCACCCACGAGATGGGCTTCGCGCGGACGGCGGCCGACCGGGTGGTCTTCATGGCCGACGGCGCCATCATCGAGGAGAACACCCCCGAGGAGTTCTTCACCCACCCCCGGTCGGATCGGGCCAAGGACTTCCTCGGCAAGATCCTCAAGCACTGATCGACAGCACCCACCGACCCACCAAACACACGAGGGAGCAGCAGATGCGATTCATCCGTACCAAGGCCATGGTGGCCGGGCTCGGCCTGGCACTGAGCCTGGCGGCCTGCGGCGACGCCGGGTCCGACACCGAGTCCGTCGACGTGGAGGTGTCCGACGACGCCGCCTCCAGCTTCGACGACGGCACCCGCATGAAGGAGCTCGCCGACGCGGGCACCATCAACGTCGGGGTCAAGTACGACCAGCCCGGCCTGGGCTTCAACGAGACCGGCTCGGACATGCCCACCGGCTTCGACGTGGACGTCGCCAAGATCCTGGTCGCCAGCCTGGGCATCGACCCCAACGACACCTCCAAGGTCAAGTACATCGAGACCATCTCCGACAACCGCGAGCCCTTCCTCCAGGAGGGCAAGGTCGACCTGGTGCTGGCGTCGTACTCCATCACCGACGAGCGTCGCCAGGTCGTCGGCCAGGCCGGCCCCTACATGGTGACCGGCCAGCAGCTGCTCGTGCCCGAGGACTCCGAGGCCACCGGCCCCGACGACCTGCAGGGCAAGGAGGTCTGCTCGGTGACCGGCTCGACCTCGCTGGACAACGCCAAGGCCGAGGGCATGAAGCCGGTCGGCTTCGACACCTACAGCCAGTGCGTCGACAAGGTGCTCGACGGCACCGTCGAGGCCATGACCACCGACGGCACGATCCTCGCCGGCTACGCCGCGCAGAACGAGGGCCAGCTCAAGGTCGTCGGAGACCCGTTCTCCGAGGAGCGCATCGGCGTCGGCTACTCCAAGGACTCCCCGGAGATGTGCCAGTGGATCACCGACACGCTGGAGCAGGCCAACGAGGACGGCAAGTGGGCCGAGGCCTTCGAGGCCAACCTGGGCGCCTCCGGCGTCGAGACGCCCGACTTTCCCGAGATGGACGCCTGCGAGTCCTGACCTGACGCACCACCGATCGGTCCGGACCCGCTCGCTGCGGGTCCGGACCGTTCCCCGCAGGACCGATCCACCGGCACAGCGAGAGAGAGGAGCGGCATGAACGCCGTCATCGAGAGCCTTCCCGACGTCCTGAAGGCCTTCGGCTACACCGTGCTGCTCTTCCTCGTCTCGGGGGTGTTCTCCCTCATCGGCGGCACGATCCTGGTGGCCATGCGCGTGGGACCGATCGCGGTCCTCGACAGGGCGGCCCTGGTCTACGTGACCCTCGTGCGCAACACCCCCCTCCTCGCGGTCTTCTTCTTCTTCTCCTTCGCCGCTCCCAAGATCGGCATCAACTTCACGTGGGTCGACGTCCACATCGGGAGCTTCGACTTCACCTCGTTCTTCTCCACCGCCGTCGTGTCCCTCACGCTCTACACCTCGACGTTCGTGTGCGAGGCGCTCCGCTCCGGCGTCAACGCCGTCCCGCTGGGACAGGCCGAGGCTGCCCGCGCGATCGGCCTCCCCTTCGTCGGCGTCATGCGCC
>NZ_JBFUMD010000004.1:0-26714 GCF_054049555.1 Nocardioides sp. P5_C9_2 | reverse complement strand
CATCCGGGCGCTCATCGAGGAGATCGGGGCCTCCGACGAGTTCCTGCTCGCCATCGCCGCGGAGGGCACCCGTCGTCGCACCGACCACTGGAAGTCCGGGTTCTACCGGCTCTCCCAGCAGACCGGCCTCCCGATCACGTTGGCGTTCATGGACGGACCCTCGCGCACGGTGGGCTCGGGCCCGACCTTCACGCCGACCGGCGACGTGGCCGCCGACATGGACCTCATCCGGGCCTTCTACGCCGACAAGCGCGGCCTGCACCCGGCGAAGCGTACGGAGCCACGGCTGCGCAACGAGGGCTCCGGCGCCGGCGGCGCGGGCTGACCCACTAGGACCCGGCGAGGATCCGCTCCATCTCGGCGATCGAGTGCGGTGTCGACACGTGGTGCACGGCGTGCCAGCCGGCCGCACGCGCCCCGTCCACCCGGATCTCGGTGTCGTCGAGGAAGAGGACCCGCTCCGGTCGTACGCCGAGCCGCTCGGCGCTCAGCGCGTAGACCGCCGGGTCCGGCTTGGCCAGACCCACCTCGTGGGAGTAGACGAGGTCGTCCACGACGGACTCGAAGCCGTGGCACCGCTCCCGCTCGCGGGCGCCCGGGCTGGAGTTGGACAGGATCGCGGTCAGGCGGTGACGCCGTTGTCCCACGAACCAGTCGAACAGCTCGCGGTCCAGGGTGCCGACGTACCAACGCCAGTAGTCCTCCTCGAGCGCGGTGGTCTGGGCCGGGGTCAGCCCGAGGCGACCGCGCCAGTGGTCGAGCACCTCCGGCCACGTGACCTCTCCGACCATCGGGTCACCCACCAGCCCGTCGAGCCGCTCGGCGAACTGCCCGTCCGACAGCCCCAGCCGCGCGGGCCAGGGGCCCGGGAAGAGTGAGTCGTCGATGACCTCGAGGACTCCCCCGATGTCGAGGACCACCGCCTCGATCGGCGCCCGCCTGGTCTGCATGGGGATCACCCTGCCCGGAGACGACCGGGTCCACACCTGTGCGGGGCCGGGCGAGATCACACCCGCCGTCGCGGGCTACGAGGCGCACCGCTGTGCCATGCTGGACGCCAGGCTGGCGATCCCGGGCTCACACGCGGCGTCGGACGGCCCGCGGACCACGGACCACGGACCACCGAGAGGACACGGCATGGACTTCGACTCCGCCAACAAGTCGTGCTCGTTCTGCGGGTTCAAGGGGACCTCCGAGACCAGGTTCGCGGGCGGGCTCGGCGCCATGATGTGTGTCGACTGCCTGGAGTTCTACCACCACAAGTTCAGCTCACCGGAGCTGCTCGAGACCATCTCGCGGCCCCCGTGGGACAAGATGTCGGACACCGAGATCCTGGCCAAGCTCCCCCTGATCGCCGACACGGCGACCCAGGTCAACGGATTCCTCGGCGAGTGGGTGCAGATGGCGCGCGAGCGCAACCTCTCCTGGGCCGAGATCGGCCAGGCCCTCGGGGTGTCACGCCAGGCGGCCTGGGAGCGCTTCGCCGGCAACAAGGTACGCAAGAACAGCAGCTCCGCCTGAGGCCCGGGACCCAGACCGAGACCGGCACGGCAGTCGTAGGTCGGGCTCACCCCCGTGAAACCCGACCCACGACTGCGTCAAGCCTACCCTGACGCACCGTCGGATGTCTCGCAAGCCGAGGGGAGAGTCGCGGCCGCCGGTTGCCCTCACCCCCGCGGGCGAGGATGCTCTGAGGGGGGCCCACCGCCGCTCGGGAGTGACCAGAAGGGACGCACGGACCATGTGCCGCCTGCTCGGCTACGTCGCACGAGAGCCGATGTCGGTCGTCGACGTGCTGGGCGAGGAGGAGTTCGCCTCGTTCACGGCACTCACCGCCGTCCACGGCGACGGATGGGGCATGGCGTGGCAGGACCCCGCGGACCAGGYGATCCGCTGCACGACCTCTGCCGCGTCGGCGACGGACGATCCGGACTACCCGCGCCTGGCACGGCAGCCGCTCGGGCGAGCCGGGATGCTGCACCTCCGCTGGGCCACGCCGGGACTCCGGGTGACCCCGGAGAACACCCACCCGTTCGTCGAGGGCGGGTACGCCTTCGCCCACAACGGACACATCTCACCGGTCGACCAGCTCGAGGGCCTGCTCACCCCCGGCTCGCGCGCGGCACTGCGCGGCACCACCGACAGCGAGCGGTACTTCCGGTTCGTGATGCAGAACATCGCGGACCGCGGTGACGACGCCGCAGGACTGCGACAGGCGCTCACCGTGCTCGTCGACCACTTCCCCCACGCGAGCCTGAACGCCCTGCTGCTCACCCCCACCCACATGTTCGGGGTGCACATCAACTCCCGGGCCGCCGCACCGGTCGAGGGCCTGCAGGACCTGTTCGCCACCGCCGACCAGATCCCCCTCCGGCACACCGACGACTACTTCACGATGGACTTCCGGCTCACGGTCGACGCCGTCCACGTCATCTCCAGCGGCATCGATCCGGACGGCTGGACCCCCGTGCCCGAGGACACCGCGGCGGCGGTCGACCTCACCTCGCTCGAGATCCAGCGTCTCGACCTCTGACGGCGTTGAGGGCGACCGCCAGGCCGGGGAAGACCATCACGGAGAGCACCCCCGCCCCCACCAGCGCGGCTGCGTTCTCCGGGAGCATGTGACCGGTGCGGAGTCCGACCTCGGCCAGGGCCACGAGCAGCGGCAGGGCGGTTGCCGTCAGCAGCATCATCTGCAGGCGCTGGTTCAGGTCGAGGTCGCGGCGGTAGAGGAAGATCGCGGGCACACCTCGCACCAGCAGGAGCAGCACGAAGAAGGCGACGAGCCGCAGGGGCGCCTCCGCGATCGACGCCAGGTCGAGGTTCATCCCCGACGCCACGAAGAAGACCGGGATGAAGAACCCGTACCCGACCGCGTCGAGCTTGGTCTCGAGGGAGGCGACGTCCCCTGGTGCCCACCTCCGCAGGACCACCCCTGCGAGGAAGGCCCCCAGCACGACGTCGAGGCCGAACTCCGACGCCACGACGAGCAGCGCGAACAGCAGGGCGACGGTGAGGCGCAGCGTCGTCTGCGAGGTCGAGTGCTCCATCCGGCTGGTGACGGACGCGAGGCGACCCAGGAACGTGAGCCGGGGCAGGACGGTCAGTAGCAGCGCCACCAGCAGCATCACCACCAGCGACAGCAGCCCCAGGAACTTGCCGTTGGCGCTGAGGAAGACGGCGATCCCCACGATCGGCAGGAACTCCCCGACCGCACCCGCGGGCATGATGAAGGACCCGAACCGTCCGTCCAGCATGTCGTTGTCCCGCAGGATCGGCAGCAGCGCACCGAACGCGGTCGTGGTCAGGCCGAGCGCGACCGGCACGAAGGCATGGACGAGGCCGCTGTAGGCCAGGAGGCCGGTCACCGCGATCGCCAGCCCGGCGGACACGAACCAGGCGAGGGCGGCGCGCCGGCCGACGTGCTGGGTGAACAGATCCAGCTCGAGCTCGTATCCCGCCATGAGGAAGAGGAAGCCCAACCCCACGTCCGCGAGCAGTCCCACGCTCGCGGGGTCCGCCCAGCCCAGGACCTCGGGGCCGACGACGACGCCACCGACGATCAGCACCACCACCTGGGGAAGTCGGACACGACCGAGGAGGGCCACGACGAACGGGGCCAGCGCGGAGACCACCGCGACCACGAGCAGCGTGTCGAGTGCGGTCTGGGTGTCCATCCACGTCTCCGGTGCCGCGGCGCATCCGAGCGCCTCAGTAGGTCGTGATCCGCAGCTGCCGGATCCTGGCGTAGAGGGTGGTGCGCGAGACGCCGAGGTCGCGGGCGGCCTGCACCTTGTTGCCTCCGGCGGTGCGCAGGGCGTTGACGATGGTGTCCCGCTCGGCCCGGTCGAGGGCGGCCAACGGCCGCACGGGGCTCGTCACCCGGTAGTGCGCCGGCAGGTCGCCGACCGCGATGCCACCCCGGCTGCGGATCCCGGCGGCGTGCGCCATGACCACCTTGAGCTCGCGCAGGTTGCCGGGCCACTCCTGCGCGGCCAGGGCGTGCAGGGCCCCGGGCGTCAGGTGCACCGAGCTGTCGGCCCCCAGCTCGCTCAGCATCGACGCGGCCAGGTCCGCGATGTCGGCCCGGCGCGACGACAGCGGCACCAGCTCCTCGCGGACGAGAGCGGTCCCGGCCAGCGTCGCGGCCCGACCGGTCAGGCCCTCGACGGGTCCCGAGGTCAGCACGAGCCGGGGTCGGGTACGTCGGTCGACGTGGTCGAGGACGAGGTCGAGGAGCTCGTCGGGCAGGAGGTCGATGCCGTCGACGACGACGGAGCCGCCGGAGCGCCCCATCGCGTCCTGGAGCTCGCGGGCCCAGGCGGCCTCGCCCTCGAGCAGCGCGGTCGCGGCACGCAGGACCTTGGCCGGCAGCACCGCGATCTCACGCGCCCGGGTGGTCCGGCCGGTGCCCGGCGGCCCGCACACGAGGGTCGGTGCGGGCGCGCGGGCGGTCACCGAGGTGACGATCGCCCGCGGCGTCAGATGGGGCCCGGTCGCGCGCTCGACGACCCGGAGCAGCACGCCCCGTCGCGCCCCCGGCACCCGGGTGACGGTCACGTCGGAGGGCCGGCCCGTCTCGAGGGTCAACCTGAGCACGCTCTGCCCGCCGCCCGGCGGATCCTCGGCGAGCACCCGGAGCAGTGCGACGTCGGAGGGGCTCAGCAGGTCGGAGGCGGCCTGGTTGCACATCACGATGTCCTCACCGATGGCGAGGACGGCCTGCTTGGCGTGGCCCGAGGCCTCCTGGAAGGCCGCCAGGAGGTTCTTCTCGGAGGCGCGGCTGCCGCCGAGCAAGCGCATCTCGATGTCGTGGACGGCCCGCGCGATCAGCGGGGGCAGCAACGGGCTGGCGGTGGCCACGGTCGCCGAGATGTCGAGGACTCCCTCGATCCGCCGGGTGAGGGGATGCCGGATCGGGTGCCCGTAGCAGCTGAACCCGCGCAGTGACTCCGCGAAGTGCTCGACCCCGTTGATCACGACGGGATGCCTCGTCTCGAAGACGGTGCCCAAGCCGTTGGTGCCGATGTTGTCCTCGAGCAGGCTCGCACCCTCGCGAAGGTTGAGCGCATCGAAGCTGTCGCGGGTGACCGGGTCGTCGAACCAGCGCCGCACGATCCGGCACTCGCGGTCCCCCAGGATCGTGGAGTAGCCGGTGCCGGCCAGGCTCTCCTCGAGCTCTTCCAGCACCGGCGCGGCTCCGATCAGGAGCGAGCTCTTGCGGTCGATGTCTCCGGGGACCAGGCGGTCGAAGGCACCGGTGCGCTCCACGCCGGCCAGGCTCRCCCGGCGCCAGGACGCCGCGATGTCGGGGCGTGCGCCGGCCTCGTCGACCGCGGACTCGGGTGCGGACACCGCAGGGCCACCTCCTGGACGCTGTGGGCTACGTCACATCATGCCCCGCGTGACAACCCCGGGTGACAGGGACGGAAGTGTCCAGTTCCTGAACATCCGTGCCGTACCGGGGCTGTCACGGTGGGCCGGAGCCCCCCAGCCCGATCCACGGAGGAGAGACATGAAGACCCAGGCAGCAGTCGTCGTCGAGGCCGGCAAGCCGATCGAGATCGAGGAGCTCACGCTCGACAAGCCCCGCGAGGGTGAGGTGCTCATCCAGTACACCCACGCCGGCCTGTGCCACTCCGACGTGCACGTCGCCCACGGCGACCTCGAGGCGCGGCTGCCGATGGTCCTGGGCCACGAGGGCGCCGGGATCATCCAGGAGGTCGGCCCCGGCGTGACCCGGGTCAAGGTCGGCGACCACGTGGTCTGCTCCTTCATCCCCAACTGCGGCACCTGTCGCTACTGCGCGAGCGGCCAGCAGTCGATCTGCGACATGGGGGCCACGATCCTCGAGGGCTACCTGCCCGGAGAGCGGTTCCCGATCACCGGTCCGCGCGGCGAGTACGGGGCGATGTGCATGCTCGGCACGTTCAGCCAGTACGGCGTCATCCACCAGAACTCCTGCGTCAAGGTCGACGACGACCTGCCGCTCGACAAGGCCGTGCTCGTCGGCTGCGGCGTACCGACCGGGTGGGGCGCGGCGGTCAACACCGCCGCGGTCAAGGCCGGCGACACCGTGCTCGTGGTCGGCGTCGGCGGCATCGGCATCAACGCCGTCCAGGGCGCCCGGATGGCCGGCGCCAAGAACATCCTCGCCATCGACCCCCTCGAGAACAAGCGCGAGAAGGCGATGGAGCTCGGCGCGACCCACAGCTTCGCGAGCACCGACGATGCCATGGAGGCCCTCACCGACATGACCCGCGGCCAGATGGCCGACTCCGCCATCCTGACCCCGGGGCTGATGACCTCCGAGATCGTCGCCGGCGGCTTCAACGCGGTCGGCAAGGGTGGCGTGGTGGTGCTCACCGGCCTCAACAAGCTCATGGAGCAGAACATCGAGCTGCCGGGCACGATCATGACGCTGTTCCGCAAGACCGTGAAGGGCAGCCTCTTCGGCGACTGCAACCCCACCACCGACATCCCCAAGATCCTCGGGCTCTACCAGAGCGGCGACCTCAAGCTCGACGAGATCATCACGCGCACCTACACCCTCGACCAGGTCAACGAGGGGTACGACGACCTGCTCGCCGGCAAGAACGTGCGCGGCGTCGTCGTGCACAGCCACTGAGGAGGCGGACCGGGGACCCGGACTCGTGACGCGCACGCCCTCCGTGGGGGCCGTGACCCCGCACGTCCCCACGGAGGTCATCGACCGGGCGGCCGAGGCCGAGCTGCTGGAGGCGGCCCTGCTCAGCGGCGCCCACGTGCTGCTGGAGGGACCGCCGGGCACCGGGAAGTCGACGCTGCTGCGTCGGGTCGCCACGGGTCGCCGGATCCCGTTCGTCATGGTCGAGGGCAACGCCGAGCTGACGCCGGCCAGGCTGATCGGCCACTTCGACCCGGCCCTGGTGCTGACCAAGGGCTACGTGCCGGAGATCTTCGAGGACGGCCCGCTGCTCGAGGCGTTGCGCACGGGCGGGCTGCTGTACGTCGAGGAGCTGAACCGGATCCCGGAGGAGACCCTCAACGTCCTGCTGAGCGCGATGTCGGAGCTCGAGATCACGGTCCCCCGCCTCGGGCGGGTCGCCGCGGCACCGGGGTTCGCCCTCGTGGCGGCGATGAACCCCTTCGACGCGGTCGGGACGGCTCGGGTCTCGGGTGCGCTCTACGACCGCACGTGCCGGATCTCCATGGACTACCAGACCCCCGAGGCCGAGCAGCTGATCGTCGGGCTGCGCACCAGCGACCTCGATCCGGCGTGGCGGGCCCGGGTCGTCGACCTGGTCCGCAGCACCCGTGACCACCCGGACATCCGCTTCGGGTCGTCGGTGCGCGGCGCGATCGACATCGCCCGGCTCTCGGTCGAGCTGAGCCGCCTGCGGGGCACCACGACCGACGACTGGCACGTCGGCCTGGCGGCGGCGAAGGCCTCCCTGTCGGGACGCATCCGCCTYCAGGACGGCTGTGACCGGACGCCGGAGCAGGTGGTCACCGAGCTGTACGTCGCCGTGTTCGGTGCCGAGCCGTCCGAGGACCCCGACGCCGACCCGGACCGGGACGCCGAGCCGGGCACCGAGGGGTCGCCGGGGGAACCCTGAGCCCGCCCCCCGGGGCGGGCACTCCCCCACCCGGCAGGCCCGCGTCGCGCCAGCGCCGCTCCGCGCCACGGACCACCGGCCGCTCGGACCTGGCCAGGAACCCGGCGTTCGCCGAGCTGTCCCCCGAGGTCGGCGAGCTCGACCTCGAGGCCCTCGACGACCGGCTGCGCAGCGACCCGGACGACACCCTGACCCTGCTCGTGGAGATGTCGCACGCTACCGACGAAGGGCTGCGCGGCGCCGTACGACGCCTGGCGCCGCGTCTCATCCTCGACCAGACCCGGCGCGGGATCCCCCGCAACCGGGGGATCGCCCGACCGCGACCCGTGCCCGCGCACCGCGGTGGGGACCTGGACCTGGACCGCTCGATGGACGCGATCGTCGGCGCGCGGGCGGAGGCCCGGATGCCGTCCCTGGAGGACATGACGGCGACGGACTGGAGCCGTCCCGACCTGGCGCTCTGCCTGGTCATCGACCACTCCGGGTCGATGAACGGCGCTCGGCTCACCACGGCCGCCGTCGCCGGTGCGGCCTGCCTGACCTACGCGCCGCAGGAGCACGCGGTCCTCGCCTTCGCGTCCACCACCACGCTGCTGAAGCGGGTCACCGAGACCGCCGCCCCGACCMGCACCGTCGAGCGGATCCTCGCCCTGCGCGGCCACGGGACGACCGGGCTCGCCGGTGCGCTGCGCGAGGCGCAGGTGCAGCTGGCCGGTGCCCGGGCCCGGCGCCGCGTCGTGCTGCTGCTCTCTGACTGCCGGGTCACCGACGAGGTCGACGCGACGCCCGCGGCGCGCGGCCTCGACGAGCTGGTGATCCTCGCCCCGGCCGAGGACGAGGACGAGGCCCGGCGCCTGGCCCGCGACTCCGGGGCCCGGGTCGCGGCGATCGGCTCGGTGCTCGACGTGCCGGCCGCCCTCAACGCGATGCTCGCCGACGACCGGACCTGATCGGTGGGTCCGCGCGGAGGTCGGTGTCAGCTGGGCGCGGCGTACGCGCCGACCCCCGTGTCGATCATCACGCAGGGCTCGTCACCCACGGTCCATGCGTCGTGACCGGGGTCGAGGTCCATGACGTCGCCGGGGCCGATGCTGAGCTCCTCGCCGTCGTCGAAGGTGACGGTCATCTGCCCCGAGATGCAGAACCCGGTGTGGTGGACCTGGCAGGAGTCGGTGCCGGCGATGGGCTTGACGTCGACGGACCAGCGCCAGCCCGGCTCGAAGACGCCGCGTCCGAGGGTGAAGCCGCCGAGAGTGACCACGTCCATGTGGCCGTGGTCCTGGAACGGGCGCCGTTCGTGCGGGGCGTCGATGTTCTGCTTGCCGGTCATGTGCTGCTCCTCCGTGTGGGTTCGGTCCTCTCGTGGGTCCGCTTCGGGTGGTCAGGACCGGACCCACGATCCTCCGCGGCCGTGGCGGGGACAAGGCATCAACGGGCTACCCACCGGAGACGTCGGAGTCCTCACGACGAGCACGAGCAGGACGTGGTGTCAGGCGGAGTACTCCTCGGCAGTGACGGGGTCCAGCCAGGTGACGACCGTGCCCTGGTCGTCGGCTTCGTTGAGCGCCACGTGGGACATGAAGCGGTCGGGGGTGGCGCCGTGCCAGTGCTCCTCGTCGGGCGCGATGAACACGACGTCGCCCGGGCGGATCTCCTGGATCGGGTTGCCGCGAGTGCCGACGTAGCCTACGCCGTCGGTGACGTAGAGGGTCTGGCCCCGGGGGTGGGTGTGCCAGACCGTCCGGGCGCCGGGGGTGAACCGGACGTGGGCGCAGCTGAGGCCGGACTCCGGGCCGGGACTCTGGACACCGTCGATGTAGACGGTTCCGGTGAACCAGTCGGCCGGGCCGGTGGCGGTGGAGCCGCCGCTCTGGACGTACTTCATGGTGCAGGTCTCCTGGTGTCGGGGAGGTCGAGCCGGACGGGATCGCGCTTCGACACGCGGTCAGACGGGGGCGTGGGTGGCGGCCCAGATGGCGAGCAGCTTGAGGCGGTCCGCGGAGTCGGTGCCGGGTTCGGCGGTGTAGATGGTCGTGACGAGGGTGCGGTCCCGCCGGGCTGAGACGTCCATCGAGTGGTAGGCCAGCTCCATGGGCCCGACGTCGGGATGGTTGAACTCCTTCGCCCCCGCATGGTGCAACCGGACGTTGTGGGTCGCCCAGCGCGTGCGGAACTCCTCGCTGAGCGTGGAGAGCTCGCCGATGAGGTCGCGCAGGCCCTTGTCGTGCGGGTTGCGGCCGGCCTCGGTGCGCAGCAGCGCGGCGGTGACGTCGGCGGCGGCGTCCCAGTCGGTGTAGTAGTCGGCCGCTGCGGGATCGAGGAACTGGAACCGGGCGATGTTCGGTGTCACCGGTTCGTCGGTGTACACCGGGGAGTAGAGGGCGCGGCCCAGGTCGTTGGCGGCGAGGAGGTCCAAGCGACCGTTGGCCACGATCGCGGCCGAACCCTGCAGGGAGTCGAGCATCCACCGGAGTCGGTCGGGTACCTCGACGGGCCTGCGACGGCGCGGCCCCCGTCTGGGCGGTCGGGCGGCCCGCGCGAGGTCGAAGAGGTAGGCGTGCTCGGCCTCGTCGAGCCGCAGGGCGGCGGCGACCGCGTCGAGCACCTCCTCGGAGACACCGGTGATGTGGCCCTTCTCCAGGCGGGTGTACCACTCGATGCTGACTCCGGCCAGCACGGCGACCTCCTCCCGACGCAGCCCCGGCACGCGCCGGCGGCCGCCCGTCGGGAGGCCCACGTCGGCGGGGGTGAGGCGGGCACGGCGGGTCGCGAGGAACTCGCGAATGTCCTCGCGGTTGTCGGGGCGTTCGCCGGGGCGGGTGTCGGGGTCCACGCACTCACGGTACGTCGGGCCGCGCCGGTCAGGCAGGTGCCGTTTGTACCCCCACAAACGCGACCTTCCGCGCACGTCGCGTGGTGGCTTCCATGGAGGTCGACACCCCACAGACCCACAAGAGGAACGAGCACCGTGACGATCGACGACGGCCTGTACTCCCGCAACGACCTGATCGCGTTCGCCCAGCCCGAGCGCCGCAGCACGTCGACGGCGGGTGCGGCCCGGTTGGGCAGGGTGGTGCTGGCGAACGTCGTGCTCCTGACGATGATCGCTCCGCTCGCGACCGACATGTACGTCCCCGCGTTCCCGCTGGTCGGCAACGACCTGGGCGCCGGCGCCACCGGGGTCCAGCTGACCCTGACCACGTTCTTCGTGGGGATGGCACTCGGCCAGCTCATCGGCGGACCGGTCTCCGACCAGCGAGGCCGCCGCGGACCGTTGATGTTCTCGATCGTCGTGCTGGTCGTCGCGTCGGCCGTGTGCGCGCTCAGCCCGACGATCGGCGTGATGATGACCGCCCGGTTCGTGCAGGGCTTCAGTGGCGGGTGGGCGATGGTGATCGCCCGGTCGGTGGTCGTCGACCTCACCTCGGGGCCCCGTCTGGTCCGCTCCCTGAACCTGGTCCAGGGCATCGCCGGCGTCGCTCCCATCGTCGGACCGCTGGTGGGCGCGCTGCTGCTCCTGCTGTCCGGGTGGCGGGTGTCGTTCTGGCTCCTCGCCGTCTGGGCCGTGGCGATGGTGGTCTCGGTCGCGCTGACCGTGCCCGAGTCGCTCGCCGTCGAGCGGCGTCACGGCGGCGGGCTCCAGCAGCTGCGTCGATCCGCGGGGCACGTGCTCGGGCACCCGGGCTTCGTCGGCCACCTGGTCGTCATGGCGTTCTCCATGGGCGTGACCYTCGCCTACGTCGCCACCTCGGCGTTCGTGCTGCAGTCCATGAACGGACTGTCACCGTTGCGGTACTCCATCGACTTCGCCACGAACGCGGTCGGCCTCACCATCGCCACCCTGGTCGCGGCGCGGCTCGCGGACCGGGTGCGCACCCGGACCGTCATCACCGTCGGTCTCGTCGCCACCGGCGCCGCGGGCGTCCTGCTGCTGGTCGGCGCGATGTGGCTCGACATGCCTCTGTGGGTGGCGCTCGTGGGCTTCTTCGTGCTGCTGAGCGCGCAGGGGCTCGTGGGCCCCAACGCCGGGGCCCTCGCCTCCGCCGAGGTGCCCGAGCACTCCGGCACGGGCTCAGCGGTCCTGGGCTTCTTCCAGTGGTGCATGGCCGGCGTCATCGCTCCCCTCGCCGGGCTCGGCGGCGAGCGGACCGCCGTCCCGATGGCGGTCATCATCCTGACCCTCGTCGTCCTCTCCCTCGCCGCGCTCCGCATGGCGGCGCGTCAGTCCCCCACCCGGCCGGTGTCGTAGGCCCACATCGCGATCTCGACCCGGTTGCGGGCGCCGATCTTGGTCAGCAGGCTCGCGACGTGGGTCTTGGCGGTCGTGAGGCCGATGAAGAGGTCGGCGGCGATCTCGGCGTTCGTGCGGCCGCGGGCGACCAGCGCCAGCACCTCCTCCTCGCGTTCGGTGAGCGGCTCGATCGGTTGGGTACGCCGTCCCGCCGGGGCCTGTGCGGCCAGGGTGGACAGCAGCCGGCGGGTGACGTTCGGTGCGATCAGCGCATCGCCGTCGGCGGCGGCATGCACGGCCTGGACGAGCAGCTCAGGCCCGGCGTCCTTGAGCAGGAAGCCTCGGGCGCCGGCGCGGAGCGCGCCGTGGACGTACTCGTCGAGGTCGAAGGTCGTGATCACCACCACCGCCATCGGGTCCGGGACGCTCCTCCCGGCGAGCAGCTCGGTGACCTCGATCCCGTCGAGCCCGGGCATCCGGATGTCGACCAGGCACACGTCGGGGTGGAGCCCTCGCGCCAGCTCGACCGCGGCGTGGCCGTCGGCGGCCTGTCCGACGACCTCGATGTCGGGCTGGGCGTCGAGGATCATGGACAGGCCGGTACGCACCAGGTCCTGGTCGTCGGCCACCAGCACGCGCACCGTCATCGGCGTACCTCCATCGGCAGCTCGGCGTCGACCGCCCACCCGCCCCCGGGCGCGGGCCCGGCGCGGAACGTGCCGCCGAGCAGCTGCACTCGCTCGGTCATCCCCAGCAGCCCGAAGCCGGGGCTCGCCGGCCGCGCCGGGTCGATCCGACCGTCGTCGGTCACGCGTAGCCGCAGCCTTCCTGCACCCTCGACGACCCGGATCTCCACACGCGAGGCGTTGCGGGCGTGCCGCAGGGCATTGGTCAGCGCCTCTTGCGCCAGCCGGTAGACCGCCGCGTCGACCTGGAGCGGAAGCTGGTCCAGGTCATCTGGCAGCTCCACGTCGACGACCGGGACCGAGTCGCGGCGGGCGAGGGACACCAGGTCGGCAACGCCGGGCTGGGGGGCGTACTCCGCCGGCGCTCCGTCGCGCAGCACCCKGACCATCGCCCGCATCTCCGCCAGCGTCCGCGATGCTTCCCCTTCGATGACCGCCAGCGCCTCGAGCCCCGCCTCGGGTCGCTGCCCGGCCAGCGTCCGGCCCGCCTGCGCCTGCACCGCGATCGCCGAGACGTGGTGGGCGACCATGTCGTGCAGCTCACGCGCGAGGCCGACCCGCTCCTGGCTGCGGATCTCGTCCAACGCCCGGCGCCAGCTCTCCGCGCGGTAGCGGAACGCCGCTCCGCCTGCTGCTGCGGCTGTCAAGATGCCGAACCCACCAATGAAGTCGGAAGGGCCGGTGTAGTCGGCGACCGTGCCGATCACTGCTGCGACCAGCACACACGTCAGCCCGATCACGATCTCGCGCCCTGAGCCCCAGCGGACGAGCGCGTAGACGAGCACCAGGACATAGATCATCGTGTCGAGGCCGATACTGGGAGGTCCGCCTGCCAGGGTCGTCAGTCCCAACGCCATCGCGGTGCCGAAGCCCACCACGACACAGGCCAAGGGGTGGGTACGCCGCCAGAGCAGCACCGGCGCGAGTCCGACCGCCACGATCGTCGCGAACGGCCGCCAGGCGACGTCGCCTCGGAGGACTCCCTCGAGCAGCGCCGTCACCATCAACACCCCGACCAGCACCCAATCGCGCGACACCCGTTCGGGAGCGTCGGCTGCGCGGGGCTCGGCCCACAGCGAGCGCAGTGCGTGGGTGATCACACACCCAGCCTAGGGACCGCCGCGGCCTCGGGGACCGACCGAAAGAACGAGACCCCGCTCCTCCCCACGGCCGAGCAGGCTCGGGCCTCGACGCCGATGTGCGCGCGCCGCAACGCGGCGAGGGTTGTCACATGATCACTGTTGAGTCACTGACCCGGAGGTACGCCGGCTTCACCGCCGTCGACAACGTCTCCTTCACCGCGCTGCCCGGTCGCGTCACCGGCTTCCTCGGCCCGAACGGCGCCGGCAAGTCCACCACGATGCGCGTCATGGTCGGCCTGACCGCCCCCACGTTCGGCAGCGCGACCATCAACGGAGAACGGTTCGCCGACCTCCCCAATCCCGGCCTCGAGGTGGGCGTCCTCCTGGACGCGTCCGCCCAACACGCCGGTCGCACCGGGCGCGAGATCCTCACGATCGCCGCCGACACCATGGGCCTGTCCCGCTCCCGTGTCGACGAGATGCTCGAGCTCGTCAGCCTGACAACTTCGGAGGCCAAGCGCCGGGTGCGCAACTACTCCCTCGGCATGCGTCAGCGACTGGGTATCGGCACCGCACTGCTGGGGGACCCCCGGGTGCTGATCCTCGATGAGCCCGCCAACGGGCTCGACCCTGCCGGGATCCGGTGGATGCGCGACCTGCTGACGGGCTTCGCGAGCCAGGGCGGCACCGTGCTGTTGTCCTCACACCTGCTCCATGAGGTCGAGGTCATCGCCGATGACCTGGTCGTGATCGGCAACGGAAAGATCGTCGCGTCCGGTGCCAAGGAAGAGCTCCTCGTGGCAACCGGGACGCTCGCCTGGTCGACGTCACCGCGCGAACTCGCCCACGCACTCGAACAGGCCGGGATCCCCAGCACGCTCGCCAGCGACGGCTCGGTGCGCACCGACGCCGACCCCGCTCGGGTCGGGGCCGTGGCCCTGGCCGCCGGCATCGCCCTCACCGGGCTCCGGTCCGCCGAGAGCGCCGGCCTCGAAGAGATGTTCCTCTCGCTCACCGCCGACACCCAACGCGAAGGAGTTGCGGCATGATCGCCACGACCATCCCCCCGGTCATCACCACGGGTGCTGCGCCGGTCCGCCGGACCACCCGTCCCATCCCGACCGGCCGACTCGTCAAGGTCGAGCTGCGCAAGATGTTCAACACCCGCTCGGGATTCTGGATGCTCATCAGCATCGGCGTGCTGTCGCCCATCTCGGCCGGGTCGCTCCTCGTCTTCGGCCTCAACAGCGACGTCACCTACCAGAACTTCGTGAGGGCGAGCGGGTTCCCGATGTCAGTGATCCTGCCGATCATCGCGATCCTGGCCGTCACTGGTGAGTGGAGCCAGCGCAGCGGGCTCACCACGTTCACGCTGGTGCCGATCCGCGAACGCGTGATCGGCGCCAAGGCGATCGCCACCCTCCTGGTGGGCCTCGGCGCCGTCTCCGTCGCCTTTGCGGTGGGCGCCCTCGGCAACGTGGCCGGGTCCGCACTCGCAGGCGTCGACACCGCGTGGGACATTTCGTTGTCCATGGCACTCCAGTTGGTGCTCTACAACCTGGTTGGCATGGCCTTCGGCTTCGCGCTCGGTGTCATGCTGCGCAACCCTGCGGCCGCGATCGTGGGCTACTTCGTTGCCTCACTAGTCATGCCCGGCATCTTCGCGCTCCTGGTTCAGGTGCGTTCGTGGTTCGAGGACCTGCAGCCGTGGATCGACTGGCACTACACGCAGGTGGCCCTCCTCGATGGCGCCACGAACACCGTCAAGGAGTGGGCGATGCTCGGCTCGACCACGATGATCTGGATCGTCATCCCCCTCGTCGTCGGGCTGCTCCTCCTGCGTCGCTCCGAGGTCACGTAGTCGAGCGTGGGACGGTTGGCCGGCCCAGTCGGCACCGAACGGCGTCAGGCGGGCTCGACCGTCCTCACCATCACGCAGTTCTTGAGCCCCTTGGGTCGGTCGTAGGTGAAGCCCAACCGCTCGTAGAGGCGGCGGGTGCCGTTGTAGAGGAACGACGACGACATCTTCTTGGTCTGGTCGGTCAGGTCGTGCGGATAGCTCTCGACCCGCCCGCCGCCCGCCTTCGCGATCAGGTCGAGCGCGCCGGTGATCGCCAGCTCGGTCACACCCAGCCGCCGGTGGCGCTTGTCGACGAACACACAGGTGATCCGGTAGTCGGGGTCTACGGACTTGGTGGCGTCGTACTCCTTGCGGTGGTGGAGGGTCGGCAGCTCCACGGGCGTGCCGTACTCCGCCCACGCGATCGCCTCGTCTCCGTCCATCACCAGCGCGGCGTGCGCCTTGCCCTGCTCGACGTAGGCCTTCTTCAGCGCGCGGTTGGCCTCGGCGCCCTTGCCGCGCTCGGGGCCGTCGGGGTGGAACCAGATGCACCAGCAGCCGCCGAAGATGCCGTTGTGCCGCTGGACCATCGCGTCGAACGCCGGCCAGGTCTCGATGCTGAGCGGGGCGATCGTGTACGACGTCTCGGTGGCCACGCCGTTCACCCTAGAGCTGCGGTCAACACCACGAAGGCGCCAAGGTCGACCTCCGCCAAGCGGCGAACGCGGTCACCACCGGCCCGCCGTTGACTGATCGGAGCCTCATCTCAGCTGAATGTTGTCCTGGTAGTCGAAGTGTGACTTCACGCCGTGGCGGACCCTCAGCCTTGGAACGCGACGTGGGGTCCTCGACACGCTCCTCGTCTCCGAGTGGTCCCGCTTCCTCGAGACCGCACGCGCGGTGCAGAAGCACCACCGTGGCGACACCGCCGGCGACAAGCTGCCCGAGGTCCGGAAGGCCAGCAAGAGGGTGCGCTATGTGGCGGAGTCCCTGGTACCACTGCTCGGACGACGGGCCAAGCGCGTCACCCACGCGGTCGAGGCGGAGACCGCGGCGTCAGCGGTCGACCGGGCGGACTTCCCGCGAGTCCTCCGCGCCGCCGAGCGGAAGGTCACACGCGCCTGGACCCGGTAGGTGCCGGCCCTCCTTCCGCGGTCCGCACGCTCAGCTGGTCGCGGCCGGGACCAGCCGTCCCTCCTCCAGGGGGTCGTACCGCTCGCCGGGCAGCGCGAGGAGCGCCATGACTGCGCCCACCAGGCACAGGGCGCCCACCACGACGCACGCGGTGGACAGTCCCGTGAGGAACGCGTCGTCCAGGGCAGCCGCGACGGTCGGAACCTCCAGGGCGAGCGCGTCGGCGACGCCCACCGACTCCCGCGCATCGGCGATGAGGTCCGGCGACAGCCGGCCATCGAGGAGGGAGACCAGTCTGGCGCCGTACAGCGACGAGAACAGCGACCCCACGACGGCGACGCCCAGGGTCCCGCCGAGCTCGCGCGTCGCGTCGTTCACCGCGGATCCCACACCGGCGCGAGCCGGTGGCAGCACCTGCATGATCGACTCGGTGGCCGGCGTCGTGACGAGACCGAGGCCCAGACCCATCAGCACCATCTGGGGAACGATGGTCGCGGCGTACGAGACGTCGACCTCGATCGTGGAGACCCACAGGAACGACGAGCCGAGGAGGGCGAGCCCGGTCGCCACCACTGACTTGGTGCCGACCCGAGGGGCCAGCTGGGCACCGGCGACCGATGCCAATGCGATCGAGATCGCCACGGGCAGGATCCGCACGCCGGTCTGGAGCGCTGAGTAGTCACGCACGAACTGGAAGAACTGGGTGATCAGGAAGATGAACCCGAACAAGGCGAAGAAGGAGATCGTCACGGCCGCGCAGGCGGCGCTGAATCGGCGGTCGAGGAACAGGGTCACGTCGAGCATCGGGTGGGAGGCGGCTCGCTCCACGACGATGAACGCGACGACGAGCCCGCCGGCCAGGGCGAACCCGGTCAGGGTGGCGGCACTCGCCCAGCCGTGCGCGGGCGCCTCGATGATCGTCCAGGTGAGCGTTCCCAGGGCAGCCACCGAGACGAGCAGCCCTCTCAGGTCCAGGGGCGGGACACTCGGGTCGCGCGACTCGGGGACGAAGGCCAGGGTCATCACGATGGCCACCAGGCCCACCGGCACCAGCGCCCAGAACACGCTGTGCCAGGAGAAGTGCTCGAGCAGGAAGCCTCCGGCCACCGGACCGAGAGCGACTCCCAACCCAACGGCGGCACCCCAGATGCCGAGGGCCGTCGCCCTCTCGCGGCGGTCGGTGAAGGCGTTGGCGATGACGGAGAGCGTGGTGGGGAAGACCAACGCGGCGCTCACGCCCATGAGCACCCGCAGGGCGACCAGGGCCTCGACGCTCTCGACCGTGGCCGCGAGGCCGCTGCTGGCAGCGAACGCCGCCAGACCTGTCACGAGCGCGGGGCGGCGACCGAAGCGGTCGCTGAGGCTGCCCATGGCCAGGACGGAGGGAGGCGAAGGCGAGGTTGTAGCCATCGACGACCCAGAGGAGGTCGCGGGTCCCGGCGTCCAGCTCGGTGGCCAGCGTGGGAAGCGCCACGTTCACGATCGTGGTGTCGAGGTTGATGGTCAGCGCCGCCAGGCAGACGGTCGCGAGAAGCGCGGGCTTGCGGATCATGCGTGAACTCCTGTGTTGATGTGGACAGCGGTAACATCAGGGTGCCCCGCGGGTGTTACCGGTGTCAACATCAATTAGGGTGCAGTGTGGCCCCGACTCGATATCACCACGGCAACCTGCGTGCGGCACTCGTCGACGCCGCCGTCGACACCGTGCGAGAGCGCGGTCCGGAGGGCCTCGCCCTGCGGGAGCTGGCCCGCCAGGTCGGGGTCTCGCACAACGCGACGTACCGGCACTTCGCCGATCGCGACGAGCTCGTCGACGTGGTTGCCGAGCACGCGCTGGAAAGCCTGGTCTCGACCATCCATGCCCGGCTGGCCCTCGTCACCGAGACCGACGCCGTCATGCAGGCCCGGCGCCGATTGGTCGAGATCGGCGCCGGGTACGTCGAGTTCGCCCTCGCTGAGCCCGGGCTGTTCCGCCTCCTCTTCACCGCCTACCCCGAGGCGCCCCCGAAGGAGGCGGCTCCGGAGGAGGCGGCTCCGGAGGACCCCTACGCGATGCTCAACGCAGCCCTGGACGACCTGGTCGCGGTGGGCTACCTCGCCGCTGACGACCGGCCGGGCGCGGACGTGACCTGCTGGTCCGTCGTCCACGGCTTCGCAGTGCTCAACACCGAGGGGCCGCTTCGCGGTCTCGAGACCCGTGAGCGGGACGCCGCGCTCTCCACGGTCCTCCTCAGCATCGACCGCGGTCTCGGCGGGGGCGGGCGTTGGCCCACTGTCACCCTTGCCCCGCTGCGACCGGGGTCGACGCAGGACTGAGCGCCCGGCCTGACCGTGGCGTGAGCCTTCGCCAGGCGTCACGCACGCCACCGGCCGTGTTGGCGCGACGTTCACGATGCCGTCGTCGGCTCTGCCTACCGTGCGCACCGTGCTGCTTCGAGGTGTCCTGGGAAGTGTCCTCGTCCTCCTCGGGGGCCTGGTGGTGTCGACCTTGCCGACCAGCACCCCGCTCCTCGCCCTGGAGGCGCTGGACGCGGTGCGCGGGGCCGCCGCCGGGCGCATGGCCGGGCTCGGTGTCGTGGTGACGGGGCTCGGCCTCCTCGCCGCGTCCTGGCTGCGGCTCTGCGTGCTGGTGGCCCACACGGAGGACGCGGACCGCGCGGGCGCGCTCGCTCTCGTGCGGCACGCCACGCTTGCCTGGTCCGCGCCCCTGCTGCTCGCCCCGCCGCTGTTCTCCCGCGACGGCTGGTCCTACGCGGCACAGGGGACGCTCGCCCACTACGGGATCTCCCCCTACGAGCACGGCCCCGGCGTCCTGGTGGGACCGATCGTGGAGGCGGTCGACCCACGGTGGCTGGGCACACCGGCGCCGTACGGACCGCTGCCCCTCGTCCTCGGCGGCCACCTCGCGGCTGCGACGACCGACCCCTGGGTGCTCGTGGTGGGGCACCGGGTCGTCGCGCTCGTCGGTCTGGTGCTGCTCGCCTGGGCGGTCCCGCGCATGGCCCAGTGGTGCGGAAGGAGCCCGGCGCTCGCATCGGCCCTCGTGCTCTGCTCGCCGCTGATGCTCGCCAACGGCGTCGGCGGGCTCCACAACGACCTGCTGATGGTGGGGCTGATGGCTGCAGCGGTGGTCGCCACGGTGGAGCACGGCTGGGCATGGGGCGCCCTGCTCGGCGGGCTCGCCGCGGCCGTGAAGCTGCCCGGTGGGCTGGTCTGCGTCGGCGTCGTGCTGCTGGCCCTGCCGGCCGCTGCGACGGTCGCCCAGCGCGTACGCCGCCTGGCCGACGTCGGCGCGCTCGCGATCCTCGCCCTGGTGGTGCCCGGCATGTCCTCGGGTCTCGGGGTCGGCTGGCTCGGCGCCCTGGACGTCCCGGGCACGGTGAACACGCCGTTGTCGCTGCCCACGGTCGTCGGCGGCTGGCTCGACCTGCTGGTCCGGCTCTGCGGGCTGGACGTCCCGGACGGATGGTTCCTCGGTGGCGTMCGCCTGCTCGCCCAGGCAGCGATCCTCCTCGTCGCGACCGGTGTGGCACTCACCGCCCCGAGCGGCCGGCCCTCGCGCGGGGTCCACGCGGTGGCTGTGGTCATGGGCGCGACGGTGCTGCTGAGCCCCGTCGTCCACCTCTGGTACTTCCTGTGGGTGCTCCCGTTCCTCTGCGCCCTGCGGCTCACCCGGCTCGCCACGACAGGGCTGGTGTCGGTGTCGGTGGTCGCCGGGATGGCCGCGCCCCTCGACTCGTCGCTGCACGGCGCCTACGTGGCGATCGTGATCGGCTCCATGCTTGCCGCCGCGCTGACCGTGCTGCTGCTCGTCACCCCGAGGTCCCGCGACCGGCTGCGTGGCATCGCAGGTCCGGCGTGGACGTCGAGCATCGACGTCACGGTGGCCGACCACGGGTAGCACTCCGCCCGAGCCCTGGCGGCAGCGCGTCGCGCGGCGAGCGGGCGGTCAGCCACCTCGAGGACCGCGTCGGCGAGCGAGGATGCGTCCGGCGACGCCCAGGCGCCCGACGTCGCGTCGACCAGCTCGCGTGCGCCGCCCCGGTCGGCGGTGACGACGGGGGTTCCCGAGGCGAGGGCCTCCAGCACCGCGAGACCGAAGGTCTCCCCGGGACAGACGCTCAGGGCCACGTCCGCGGCCGCCAGCCGCCGGCTCAGGCCGGCCCGCGAGCCCACGAAGCCGTGGAAGTGGACCGGAGCCGGGCCTGCGGCCTCGACCAGCTCGGCCTGATGAGGGCCGACACCGTAGACGTCGAGCCGCACCGGCACGCCACGCTCGTGCAGCTCGACGGTGGTGGCCACGGCCAGGTGCGGCGACTTCTCCCGCGACAGCCGGCCGGCGTGCACCAGCCGCAGCTCGCCGGCCGGGGCGCGACGGTGCGAACGAGCGGGACGGTGCGGGCGGAAGGTGTCGAGGTCGACGCCGAGCGGCACGCGCGCGACCGGGCACCCGGCGGCGGCGGCCAGCCGCCGGAACTCGTCCTCCGCGTAGCGGGAGGTCACCACGATGGTGTCCACGCTGCGCACCAGTCGCCTGTTGAGCAGCCCGACCGACACCTTGGCGGTCATGTCCAGGCCGGTACGCATGGCCAGCATGTCGTCGAGGCGCTCGTGGGACAGGAGCACCGACCGCACGCCGCGCCGTCGAGCCCACCTGGTCACCGGCATCAAGGTCAGCTTGTCGCTGAGCTCGACCGAGGTGGGACCCCACTCCTCGAGCACCTCGATCACCCGCCAGGGCTCGACGATCAACCGGTAACCGCCGCCGACACGAGGCGCGCGCAGCTGGACGACATCCCCCAGTGGGGTGGTGGTCCGGGCGTCCACCGGGCCCGGCACGACCAGGAGGCGTCGGTGACCGGCCCCGACGTACCCCTCCCCCAACGCCTGGAGGGCGGTCCTCATCCCTCCGGAGGCGGGGCCGACGAAGTTGGCGAGCTGTGCGATCCGCATGGCGCGACCGTGTCGCAGCGAGGTGAACGAGCGGGGTGGGCCAGGTGGCCCTCAGGGTGCGGGTGCGTAGTGGCCGGAGGGCAGTGGGTGCTGGTGTCCCAGCGCGGCGAGCACGCTGGGCAGCATCGCCTTGGCCGTACGCCGGTACCCCGCGCCCGAGGGATGGAACCGGTCGACGGAGAACATGTCGTCGGGCTGCGACACGAAGAACGGGCCGACCACCTGCGCCAGCGAGACCGCGTGGCCGCCCATCGCGGTCACCAGCTCCCGCTGGGCGTCGGCCAGCTGTCGCGAGGAGCGGCTGGCCAGCGTCCGCAGTGGCTGCGGCACGGCCCCCAGGGCGCCCAGGTCGGGGCAGGTGCCCACCACGACCTCGGTGCCGACCGCCCGCAGCGGCTCGAGCACCTCGTGCAGGTGCCGCACGGACTCCGCCGGGCGCACCCGGTGGGTGACGTCGTTGCCGCCGACGACGATGACCGCGACGTCGGCGCGGTAGCCCGGGGGCAGCGCAGCCAGCTGCGCGCGGATCATCGACGTCTCCGACCCGACGTGCGCGGCGCTGCGCAGTCGCACGGTGCGGCGCGTCTTCTTCGCCAGGCGCCTCGCCAGCTGGGCGCCGAGGGTCTCCTCCGGGCTGGCGGCCCCCAGCCCGGCGGCGATCGAGTCACCGAGGAGCAGCAGGTCGATCGGGTCGCCGTACTTCTTCTTGTAGACCTCGCGGACCACCGGCGCGCTCTCTCCGAGCGGCTTGCCGATGAGCCGGCGGGTAGCGCGCGCCTGCAGGCGCAGCACGCTGACGAGGGCGACGGCAAGGAGGGCGGTAGTGGCGGCAAGCGCCGTGACCGCCGCGACCAGCGGCGCTCGAACGCTCCTCACGCCGCCAGGACCGAGCTGCCGGGCCCCTGCACCGCCGGGTAGTGGATGTCGATCAGCTCGTCCACCACCCGGCTCCAGGTGCGCTCGCCCACGGTCGCCAGGCCCGCGGACGCCAGCGCCCGACGCAGGTCCACGTCGCCCACCATCCGGGCCACGGTGTCGTGCAACGACGAGAGGTCGACAGGGTCGTAGAGGAGGCCGTCGCGCCCGCTGTCCACGAGGTCCAGCGGGCCACCGGCGGCCGGGGCCACCACGGGCACGCCGCTCGCCTGCGCCTCCTGGACGGTCTGGCAGTAGGTCTCGGACTCGCCCGGGTGGACGAAGAGGTCGAGGCTGGCGAAGACCTGCGCCAGGTCGTGCCCGCGCAGCATGCCGGTGAACACCGCGCCGGGGAGCTGCCGCTCGAGCGACGCGCGCGACGGCCCGTCCCCCACGACCACCAGCCGGGTCCCGGGCACGGCGGCCACCTCCACCAGCCGGCGGACCTGCTTCTCGGGCGCGARCCGGCCGACGTAGCCGACGGCGATCGCTCCGGGCTCGCGCCGGGTCCACCGGGCGTTGAGGTCCGGCACCCGGTGCTGCGGCCCGAACAGGTCGAGGGCCACGCCGCGCCCCCACAGGTGCAGGTCGGTCACCCCGAGGGCCGTCAGCTGTTCCCACGACGCGCGGGAGGGAACCAGGGTCCGGTCGGCCCGGCGGTGGATGCGCCCGACCCACCGTCCCACCGCGCCCTCGGCCCGCACACCGTACTGGCGGGCGAAGCCCGCGATGTCGGTCTGGTAGACGGCCACCGTCGGGATGCCGAGGCGGCGCGCGGCCCGCAGGCCCACGGCGCCCAGGGCGATGGGCGACGCGAGGTGCACCACGTCCGGGCGGAAGTCGCTCAGGGCCCGCTCGACCGCGGCGTCCGGAAGGCCGACCGGGAACGAGCGGTGGCGCGGCATCGCGATGGACCGCACGCGCACCACCCGCACCGAGCGGTAGACGGGCAGCCCGGGTCCGGGCGCCACCACCAGCACCTCGTGGCCCCGGTCCAGGAGCCGGTCGATGACATGGCGGACGGTGTTGGTCACGCCGTTCACCTGGGGAAGGAATGACTCGGTCACGATGGCAACGCGCATGAACATCAGGCTCATGAGCCACGGTGAACCGCTGGCGACGCGCGTCGCCGCGTCGGCTGAACCGTCGGGGACGCTTCGACGGCCCGGCGAGGCCTCCGCGAGCTCGCCGACGACACCCGGCAACACGTGACGAAGCCCGGGCACAGGGACTGAGCCGGATCGAGACACTGCCGTTCATCCGCCGTTGGGCCAACCGAGCCGCCCACGCCACAGAGCGCTCCTAGGTTCCTCGTCGCAGGGGTCGCTCGGGGCCCCTTCTCGGCCTCCATCTCGGGAGAGTGATTCCCCATGTCATCGACCGCTGTGCGCGCTCGCTGCCTGGTCAAGACCTTCGGCGACGTCATCGCCCTCGACGGAGTCGACCTCGCCGTCGCCGTCGCCGCCGGCACCATCCATGGCCTCGTCGGCCCCAACGGCGCCGGCAAGACCACGCTGCTGGGCCTGCTCCTCGGCCTGGCGCGGCCCGACGGTGGCACGCTGGAGGTGCTGGGTACGCCGATCGGTGCCGGTGTGCCTGCGGGCGTCGGCGGCTTCGTCGACGGCCCCGGGCTCTACCCGACCCTGACGGCCCGGGCCAACCTCACCACCGTGGCGCGGCTCCGCTCGGGCACGCGGGGCGCGGTCGTCGACGCCGACGGCCTGCTCGACCGGGTCGGCCTGCTGGACGTCGCCGGCGACCCCGTCCGCGGCTTCTCCCTCGGCATGCGGCAGCGGCTCGGGCTCGCGGCCGCCCTGATCGGCGAACCCCGGCTGCTGGTCGTCGACGAGCCCGCCAACGGCCTCGACCCGGCCGGCAAGCGGCAGGTGCACCGGGTGCTCACCGACCTCGCCGCCGCCGGCAGCACGGTGATCCTCTCCAGCCACCGGATGGACGACCTCGCCTCGCTGTGCGACGAGGTCACGCTGCTCGCGCAGGGCCGGGTCGTCTTCACCGGGCCGGTCCGCACGCTGGCCGCCGCGGGCGGCGAGCTCGACTACCAGCTCGTCACCTCCGACCCGCCGGCAGCCCGACGTCTCGCCCAGGGCTCGAGCCGCCTGCGGATCGTGGCCGATCGCCGCACCGACGGGCGCGCCCTCGTCGTTCGCGGCCCCGAGGCCGCCCTTGACGACCTGGTCGCCCGGCTCGTCGGTGCGGGTGTCGCGATCCGCGAGCTCGGCCCCGTCATCCCGCCGCTGGAGGCGGCGTTCCTCGCCCTGACCGGCGCCGACCTCGACGACGAGGTCGACCAGGAGCCCGACCGGGAGATCGACCGGGAGATCGACCGGGAGCCCGCCGCATGACCGCGTCGACCGCCCCGGTTGCGGTTGCCCCGATGACCGAGGCCGTGCCGCTGCACCGCGGCTATCGCTTCGAGCTGGTCAAGCTGCTGGCCCAGTGGCGGCTCCGCGTGGTCTTCCTCGCCTGCATGGTCGCGCCGGCGGTCTACACCGCTGTCATCAGCCTCCAGACGTCGCTGCCGGCGGATGCGGTCTACGGCCGCTGGATGAACCAGTCCGGCTGGGCGGGCTCGCTCACGGTGCTCGTCTTCATGGGCACGCTCGTGCTGCCGCTGCTCACCGCGGTCGTGGCCGGCGACGTCTTCGCGGTCGAGGACCGGCTCGGTACCTGGCGGCACCTGCTGGTCGCCGTGCGCTCGCCGCGGATGATCTTCCTCGCCAAGGCGCTGGCCGCACTGACCGTGATCCTGGTACTGGTCGCCGCGCTCGCGGCCTCCTCGATGGTCGGCGGCCTGCTCACCGTCGGCAGCCACCCGCTGCCCGGCCTCGACGGCCACCCGATGGAGCCCGGCGACCTGCTGCGCATCGTGTCGCTGTCTTGGCTGAGCATCGTGCCGCCCACGCTGGCCTTCGCCTCGGTCGGACTGCTCGGCTCGGTCGCGCTGGGCCGCTCCCCGCTCGGCCTGCTGCTGCCGGTGGTGCTGGCGCTGGTCCTGCAGGGCGTGGCGCTGATGCCGGTGCCCGTCGCACTGCGTGTGGCGCTGCCGGTCAGCGCGTTCCTGGGCTACCGCGGCCTGCTCACCGATCCCGGGCAGCTCGGCCCACTGTGGGTCGGGATGGCGGTGAGCCTCGCGTGGGCGGTGCTGGCGACGTACCTCGCCTATCGGCTCTTCATGCGGCGCGACTTCACCGACCTCGCGTACGACGGCTCGGGCCGCCGCTTCGTCGTCGCCGGCCTCGTCCCCCTCGTGGGTCTGGTCGCGCTCACCACCGGGGTGGTCGTTGCGACGACCGGTGCGAGCGGCTCCGGGATCGAGCGGCCCAAGCTCGAGGCCGCGCTGGCGACGTCGTTCTCCCACCTCTACGTCCTCCAGACCCRGCAGCTCCACCGGCCTGCCGTGACCGAGAACGACCTCGGCGCGACGGCGACGTGTGACAAGGCCGGCGACCGGGTCGAGGACGTCGGCCCGGGGTCGGACTGGCGCTGCGTCGTCAGCTGGACGCTGCCCGGCTCCAGCGCCGTCGGCACGGCGATCTACCAGCTCGACGTGGCCGCCGAGGGCCGCTTCGTCGCCGACGGCGACGGTCCCAAGGAGGTCAACGGCTTCTTCCAGGTGCGGACACCGTCCGGCGACGCACCCAACCCGCTCTGGCAGTTCGACGGAACGGTCGACCTGCTCGAGCACACCCCTCAGGAAGGATCACGATGAATGTCACGCGCAACCGCGTGGTGAAGCCCAGGCGCTTCTCTCGCACGGTTCAGGTGGGCCTCGTGGCCGGGGCCCTCGCGGTCTCCGGCGGCGTCGCCTACGGCACCACGCTCGGCTTCGACGACAACCAGGTGGGCACGGAGTACGCCGACGGCCTGCAGATCTCCTCCAACCAGGTCCTCGAGCCGATCGGCGACCGGGTGAGCACGCCGTACGGGAAGTTCATGGGCTCGACCCTGAGCCCCGACGGCCGCTTCCTCGCCACCACCGCCAACGACCGCGGCGTCTCGCTGCAGGTCTTCGACCTCTCGACCTACCAGCTCGTCTGGCGGGCAGGCAGCGCCGCCGGCGTCAACCTCAGGCTCACCGACAACACCGTCGGCCAGGAGAGCCCGCTCTACTCCCCCGACGGGACGACGTTCTGGATGCCGAACGCCACCGGCCTGACCCGCTTCACGGTCAGCGCCGACGGCAGTCTCGCCAGTCCGACCCGGGTCGCCCTGCCCGACGTCGCCGGCGCCCGGGCGCTGACCTCGGGCCTGGCC
>NZ_JBFUMD010000003.1:0-27631 GCF_054049555.1 Nocardioides sp. P5_C9_2 | reverse complement strand
TCCCCACCGCGTCGTCGAGCAGCTCGACCAGGCGCGGGCGCAGCACGTCGCCCACCAGGAGACGGCCCGGGAACGGATGCTCCGGGCCGTGGAGGCGCGCCGCCGCCGGTTCGACGGTCCGGCTCGATGCGGCGGCGTCCATGGCACTCCTCTGTCCGCAGGCAGGGGGCGGTTGCCCCCGGAGGCCCTTCTTCGAGGTTCGAGGGCGAAGTGCGGTCGCGGGCAGGGTCCTTGGTCCCACCCCGACGGGTCGGACGTCACGCCCCCGTCCGGGGCCCGTCCTCCCTCGTCCGGCCGGGATGATGACCGATGTGTCGGTCGGACCGTCCACTGGTGCCGAGCATCGAGGACGGGCCGATCAGGTGAGCAGTGAACCCCAGGGATCCAGGCTGCACGTCGCGGAGCCTGCGTCGCCGCCGGACCCGACGCGACAGCTGATCGACGCCGCCTCCGGCCACCTCCCACCCCGGCTCGGAGGCTGGGTCGAGCACGCCGTCTCGCGCTGGCCGGGGCGGATCCTCACCGCCAGCACCACGAGCTTCGCGCGCATCGAGCTCTTCGATCGCTCCATGACGATCGCGGCCCAGTTCTTCACCTCCATCTTCCCGATCCTGCTCATGGCGGCGACCTGGATGGGCCCGGACAGCGCGTCGCTCGGGGAGGCCACCGGCATGCCGGCGCGTGCCCAGGACGTCCTCGACCAGGCCATCAACGGGTCGGAGAGCGCGAGCTTCGGCGTCGTCGGGGTGCTCTTCGTCCTGGTGTCGGCGACGAGCCTGTCCCGCGCACTGACCCGCGCGTTCGCCGCGATCTGGTTCCTTCCGCGACCGACCACCACCCTGGGCTCGGCATGGCGGTGGTTCGCAGCCCTGGTGGCTCTGGCCCTCGCGATCACCGTGACGTTGACGCTCACCCGCCGGCTCGCCGAGCAGCCACCGCGAGGCCTGTGGGCGATGGTGTTGTCGCTCGTCGTGAGTCTCGCGCTGGGGGTCTTCGTGCCGTGGGTCCTGTTGTCGCGCCGGGTCGGCGTCCGCCTGCTGCTGCCGGGCGCCGTGCTGGTCGCGGTGGTGATGGCGTTCGTGCGCCCGGCCTCCGCCGTCTGGATCCCCCGTGCGCTGGAGTCGAGCGCCGGGCGCTACGGGTCCATCGGGGTCGCCTTCACCTACCTGGCCTGCCTGTACGCCTTGGCCTTCATCTGGCTGGTCACCGCCGTCGTCGGCCAGGTGATCGCCACCGACGAGGGCACGTTCGGTCGGTGGGTCCGCGGGGAGACGGACGCAGGGGCGTCTACGGCCCCGGGGGCTGGGCGGTCGCCGGTCACGGAGAGGTCGGGGTAGTCGCATGGCTCGCCGCGTCCTCGTCCCACGGACGTACAGGGTCGTCCTGGCCCTGGTGGCCATCACCTTCGTCGTGAGCAGCTCCGCGGGTGCCCAGGGGCAGCCGGTGGGGGTGTTGCTGCAGGTCGCGACCGCCTGGTTCGCCCTGGTGACGGCCCGAGCGCAGCGCCCGACCCGTCTCCTCGTGGTGCCGCTCCTCGCAGCGACGGCGATCACTGCCCTGGTCGCCACCCTGGCCTCCTCGCCGACGGTCGTCCTCGCGGCCGGAACCCTGTTGTACGTCTTCGTCCCGGTGGCCATCCTGCGCCACCTCGCCCTGCGGCCCCAGGTCGACCGCGAGACCCTGTGGGGAGCCGTCGCCAGCTACGCCATGATCGGCATGGTCTACGGCTTCTGCTACCAGCTCACCGGCGTCGTGCAGGCTGGTCCCTTCTTCGGGTCCGAGGGCGACCCGACGACCGCTCAGGCACTGTTCTTCAGCTTCACGACGCTGACCACGACCGGCTACGGCAACCTCGTGCCCGCCAGCAACCCGGGCCAGAGCCTCGCGGTCAGCGAGATGTTCCTCGGACAGTTGTTCCTGGTCACCATCGTGGCCAAGGTGATGAGTGCACTCGGCCCCCGGCGGCGCCCCTCGGACGAGTCCTCCGTCCGGGAGGGGGAGGAGGGAGCCGGCTGATCGTGACCGCGGTCATCCACGTCGGATGATCCAGGTCCCGCACCCGCGCCGGAGACTCGGACGGGAGCCGACCGCATGGGAGACGTCATGGGTGAGACCTCCGTGCTGGTGGTCATGGCCACGATCTTCGCCTGGGGGCTGGTCTCGCGCCGCCTGGAACGCGCGGACCTCACGGCGCCCGTCGTGTTCGTCTCCGTCGGGGGGGTGCTGGCCGCATTCGGTGTTCTCGACTCGCCGTCCGCGCCCGAGACCCTCAAGCCGCTGGTGGAGCTCGCCCTGGTCTGGGTGCTCTTCGCCGACGCGGCCGGTGTCCGGGTCCACGAGCTGCGCGTCGATGCGGGGCAGTACCTGCGCCTCCTGGCGGTCGGGCTGCCGCTGACCATCCTGGCGGGGTGGGCCCTGGCGTACTGGCTCCTGCCCTCGCTCGGGGTGTGGCTCGCCCTGCTGGTCGCGGCCGCGCTGGCCCCCACCGACGCCGCGCTCGGGCTGGCGGTGGTGACCAACCCGCACATCCCGGCGAGGATCCGCCGGCTGCTCACGGTCGAGAGCGGCCTCAACGACGGGATCGTCACGCCGGTGGTCGTGTTCGCCCTGGCCGGGGCCGCGACGGCCGAGGGGGTGTCCGGTGCGCCCGGGCTCGGGTCCGCCCTGGTCGAGCTCGCGGTGGGCGCCGTCGTGGGCACGGCGGTCGGCCTCGCGGGCGGCGCCCTGGTCCGCCGCGCCCGCCATGGTGGCTGGGCGGCCGAGAGCTACGTCGGCATCGCCGTCCTGGCCCTGGCGGTGATGGCCTACACCGGCTCGGTGACGCTGCACGGCAACGGGTTCATCGCGGCGTTCTGCGGCGGCCTCGCGTTCGGCGTCACCGCCGGACCGCGGAGCGCCGCGGAGCTGGTCTTCCTCGAGCAGGCAGGCAGCCTCGTGGGGTTGCTGACCTGGCTCGGGTTCGGCGTCATCGCGCTGCCGATCATCGTCGACCGGGTCAACCTCGACACCGTCCTGTACGCCGTGCTGAGCCTGACGCTGGTGCGCATGCTCCCGGTGGCGCTGTGCACCATCGGTGCGGGCCTGGACCGGTCGACGGTCCTGTTCATGGGGTGGTTCGGACCTCGCGGGCTCGCCTCCCTGGTCTTCGCGCTGCTCGCCCTCGAGGACCTCGGCAAGGAGGCGGACGAGGTGATCGCCGTCATCGGCGTGACCGTCCTGATGAGCGTCCTCGCCCACGGTCTCAGTGCCGGGCCGCTCGCGACGTGGTTCGGCGAGCAGCAGGCGCGAGACGCCCCGTCCGCCTCCGGGTCCGGCTGAGCCGTCCGGGGTCATCCGTGCCGGGTGATGCCCCGCCCGGAGCGGGCGCCTCCAATGGGGGGACGCACCCTGACCAGGAGGAAGCCCATGTGCCGATGGCTCGCCTACACCGGATCGCCGATCCTGATCGAAGACCTCCTGTACCGACCGGAGCACTCCCTGATCGTCCAGAGCATGAGCTCGACGATGGGGGCCGAGGCGACCAACGGGGACGGGTTCGGGCTCGGTTGGTACGGCGACCGGCCGACGCCGGGCGTCTTCCGGAGCACCGAGCCGGCATGGAACGACCGCAACCTGCAGGAGCTGGCCGCTCACATCACCTCGGGCTGTGTCCTGGCGCACATCCGTGCGTCGACCGGCTCGCCGGTGCAGGAGACCAACTGCCACCCCTTCCGTCGCGGGAAGTGGCTCTTCATGCACAACGGCATGATCAGCGGCTTCCACCGCTACAAGCGCGAGCTGGCGATGGCGGTCGACCCGTCGCTGTTCGCCGACATCGAGGGATCGACGGACACGGAGGTGTTCTTCTACCTGGCCCTGACGTTCGGCCTGGAGTCGGACGCTGTCGGCGCGGTGAGTCGGGCCGTCGGCCTGATCGAGGACGTGGGGCGCCGCAACGGTGAGAACTTCCCGATGCAGATGACCGTCGCCACGACCGACGGCGAGTCCTTCTACGCGTTCCGCTACTCGAGCGAGGGTCGATCCCGGTCGCTGTTCCACAACGCGGACGTCCACACGCTGCGCCAGCAGTACCCCGACAACCCCCTGCTGCACGACCTCTCGGACGACGCCCGGCTGGTCGTGTCGGAGCCCCTCGGCAACCTGCAGGGCGCCTGGCTCGAGGTCCCCGAGTCGACGTGCATCGTCATCCGCGACGGTCACCAGGAGCAGGTCCCCTTCGCACCGACCATGCTGCAGCCCGTCTGACCTGGGGCGTATCCGCCGTGTGCCCCGCAGTCCACTGGACGCCACCGCAGACCGTCCCGCCGGTCCCCACGATCGGGGTGGAGGAGGAGTTCTTCCTCCTCCACCCCGACGGCAGCACGGCCTCGGTCGCGCCCCAGGTGCTCCGCGACCTGCCCGGCGGTCGGCGCTTCCAGGCCGAGTGGATGCAGTTCCAGGTCGAGGCGGCCACGGGGGTCTGCACCGACCTGGCGGCGCTCGCCGAGGAGATGTCCGACGGGCGGAGGGCCGTGGCGCGGGCCGCGGCCGGGTGGGGCGCGGACATGATCTCGAGCGGGACCGCGCCCTTCCGGGCCACCGGGCTGGGCCAGCTCACCGACGACGACCGCTTCCGCCTCCTCCGCGAGCGGTTCCCCGACATCGCCGACGAGGCGGTGGTGTGCGGAGCCCACGTGCACGTGGGCGTGCCGACGCGTGCCGACGGGGTCGAAGCCCTCAACCGGGTGCGCGGCTGGCTCCCGGTGCTGCTCGCCCTCAGCGGCAACTCGCCGATGTGGGAGGGCGGCGACTCGGGCTGGGAGAGCTACCGGCACCGGGTCTTCAGCAGCTGGCCGACGGCACGTCTGGCGCCGTGGTGCGTCGACGTGGCCGCGTACGACGCCGCGATCGAGCAGCGCGTCGCGGCGCTCGACGCGATCGATGCCAGCAGCGTCTACTGGTACGCGCGGCTGTCGCCACGCTTCCCCACCGTGGAGTTCCGCATCGCCGACACCGGCCTCACCGTCGCCGACACGCTGCTCCAGGCCGCCCTGTGCCGCGCCCTGGTCGCCACCGCGCTGGCGGAGGCACTGACCCGCCAACCGGCGGCCATGGTGCCGGAGCACGTCCTGGAGGAGTCACTGGTGAGCGCGGCCAGATATGGGTTGGGCACCCTGCTCATCGACCCCCGCGAGGGGGTCCTGGCGCCGGGACAGGCCGTGCTGTACCGGATGGTCGAGCACCTGCGCCCCGCCCTCCAAGCGTCCGGCGACTGGGCGACGGTCGCCCGGCTGGTGGCGCAACGGCGTACCCAGAAGTCCGGGGCCGCACGACAGCGGGCGCTCAGGAAGCGGCTCGACGAGGTGGGGTTCGTGGCCGCCCTGGCGGCGGCGAGCCTTCCCGACGGGCCGACCGGCGTCGCCCGCGCCGCAGCAGGCGCCGACCCCCTGGCCGGGGCCGGGATGACGGAGGAGGACGAGTCATGAGCGCACTGACGTCGGCGAGGGAGTCGCGGCTCCGCCGGGCCGTCGCACGCGGCGCCGGCATCGTGTGGGTGGGCACCGCCGGGCTCACCCTGGCGGTGGGGGTCATGGCGGCCATCGCGATGCTCGGCTGGGCCGCGACGTGCGGCCTCTTCCTGCTGGTGGCGGCGTCCGGGTGGCTCTGGTGCGGG
Source organism: Nocardioides sp. P5_C9_2 (assembly GCF_054049555.1). NCBI lineage: Bacteria > Bacillati > Actinomycetota > Actinomycetes > Propionibacteriales > Nocardioidaceae > Nocardioides > Nocardioides sp. P5_C9_2. The sequence goes on along the minus strand of NZ_JBFUMD010000003.1, from coordinate 21,978 downwards.
TTGCGGTGGCTGCTCGAGGAGGACCCGGGCACCCTCCGTCTCCGCGCGGCGGGGCTCGTCCCGGCGATGGGCGTGGTGAGCGCGATCGGACTCCTCGGACTCCTCGGTCTGGCCGCCGTCCCGCTCGCGGCGGTCCTGGCCGTCGCGCACCCCGCGGTGCGGCGGTGGATCCGCGTCGCGGTGGGTCCCGAGAGATGGGCACGGATCACGCCGACGAGGGTCCGGAGCGATCCGGTCGCCACGACGCCCGGTGCGCGGGCGCTCCCGATGGTGGAGGAGCCCGAGCTCGTCGTGACCGACGAGCTCACCGACGGCGACCTGTGCGAGGCCTGGCGCAGCAGCTACGTGGCCCTGCAACGCGCCCGCACCGACGCCTCGCGGCTCAGGGCGGTCGAGATGCGCGCGCTGTACCTCGACGACCTCGAGCGACGCCTCGGCGACGACTTCGCGCGGTGGATGAGGTCGCTGCCCCGGGCGGCCGAGGATCCGCGGCGGTTCCTGCGCGACCAGGAGCCTCGGGGCTAGGGCATGGACCTGGTGCGGACCACGGTCCTGGTGGCCGTGCTGTGCGCCGGCAGTGTCGCGACGATGATGCTCGCCCGTCGGTGGGCACCCGCGGGCAGCCGGTTCCAGGACGGTGACCGGGCGTCGGGGGTCTTCGGGAGCTTGGCCACGGGCTTCTCGGTGCTGCTCGGCTTCATGATCTTCCTCGGCTTCTCCTCCTACGACACGTCCCTCTCCGGCGCCGAGGACGAGGCGACCCTGGTGGCCCAGCAGGTGGAGACGGCCCAGTTCCTCCCCGCGGACGTCGGTCCCGACCTGACGGGACAGCTGGTCTGCTACGCGCGATCGGTGGTCGCGACCGAGTGGGACGCGCTGTCGGCCGGGACGATGACGACCGCCACCAACCCGTGGGGGGTGGAGCTGTACCGCACCATCCAGACGGTCGAGCCGCGCTCGGACACCGCCCAGTCGGCGTACGACCGGTGGATGGACCAGACCGTGCAGCGCCAGCAGGCCAGGGGCGACAGGATCCACGGCGCCGAGGGGATCCTGCCGACGCCGCTGTGGGTGGTCCTCTACATCGCCGCCGCGGTGATCTTCGTGTTCATGCTGTTCTTCGCCGACCCGGCCGAGGGCGTGCTCCCCCAGGCCATGCTCATGGGCAGCGTCACCGTCGTGCTCGCCTTCTCGATGCTGCTCCTCAACTTCTTCGACAGTCCCTTCGACGAGGGGGCCGGCCAGCTCCGGCCGACGGCGATGGAGCGCTCGCTCGAGCTGATCGACGCGGAGATGGCGCTCGTCGGGATCGACGTGACGCCACCGTGTGACGACCGCGGACGCGCACGCTGACCTGCGCTCAGCGCGGCTGCTCGTCGAAGGGGCACACGGCCCCCATCGCCTCGTCGAGGAGGGGGCCGAGGCGCCGGCCCGGGTGCTCGGCCCACATCTCCTGCGCCGCCTCGAGGCAGGACAGCGCGGAGCCCACGATGGCGTGGGCGCGTGGATCGGGTCCCGAGCCGGCGCGACCGCCGGGCAGCCGCTGGGCGATCATCGGGACGAGGAGCTGCTCCCAGCGCCGCCGCCGCTCGAGCAGCACCGCGCGGAGTGCCGGCTCGTCGCGCAGCATGAGCTGGAGGGGTCGGGCGCGGGAGTCGTGCGTCTCCTGGACGACCACGGTCTCGGTGAACGCCTCGCGCATGGCCCGCCACGGCGAGTCCTCGGCGGGCCGCCGCGCGAGGGCGGCCGCGATCCGGTCCCCGGCCTCCACGAGACGCTCGAGCACCAGCTCGTCCTTGCCGTCGAAGTAGCGGAAGAACGTGCGCCGCGACATGCCGGCCGCGTCGGCGATCTGGTCGACGGTCGTGGCCTCGAACCCCTGCACGGCGAAGAGCTCCCACGCCTGACGCATGACCTCGTCCCGGACCGCTCCGCGGGCACGGTCCCGCAGGGTCGGTGGCGCTGGCATGGGGCGACCGTAGCAGGGCTGGCATGCAACGTCGTAATTGACACTTAGTGCCACTCGTGACGTAGTATGCCGTTACAGGCGGTCGCGTCCCGCGTGCCACCCCGTCACCTCTCAGGAGAAGCCCATGCCCGACCGACGACCGGAGACGTTGACGAGGGCGGCCGCCCCGGACGACCGTGCGGCGTCGCCCGTCGTCGAGGACTCGCGAGCGACCCTCAACCTGCTCGTGGTGGGGCTGGGTGCCCTCGTGGTGGCGCTGTCCCAGTCGCTGCTCATCCCGGTGCTCTCCATCCTGCCTGCCGAGATCGGCACCTCCGCCACCAACGTGAGCTGGCTGCTCACCTCGACCCTGCTGGTCGCCGCGGTCTCCGTGCCGATCATGGGACGCCTCGGAGACATGTTCGGCAAGCGGCTGGTGCTCCTCGTCGCCATCGGCGCCCTGGTGGTCGGCTCGCTGATGACCGCGCTCRGCGACAACCTCGCCGTGCTCATCGCCGGCCGCGCCGTGCAGGGCCTGGCGGCCGCCACGATCCCGCTGGGGATCAGCCTGCTCGCGACGATCATGCCCAGGGAGCGGGTCGGCTCCAGCATCGCGCTGATCAGCGCGATGCTGGGTGTCGGAGGCGCCCTCGGCCTCCCGCTCGCCGGCTTCGTCGCGCAGCACTCGAGCTATCACGCGCTCTTCTGGATCACGGCCGTCGCCAGCGCCATCTCGTTCGTGGGCATCCTGGCCGTCGTCCCCGAGGCGCCCGGTCGCAGCGGTGGGCGGGTGGACGTGCTCGGCTCGGTGCTCCTGGCGGCCACCCTCGTCACCCTCCTGCTGCCGCTGACCCAGAGCGCGACGTGGGGCTGGGACGACCCGCGGGTTGCGGTCCTGCTGGCCGTGTCGGCGGTCCTGCTGGTCGTGTTCGGCTGGACCCAGACCCGGGTACGGGACCCGCTGGTCGACCTGGCCGCGCTGCGCACCGGGCCGATCATCATCACCAACATCGCCTCCGTCCTCTTCGGCTTCGCGCTGTTCGCCTCCTTCATCGGGACGGCGTCGTACGTCGAGGCGCCCGAGGCCACCGGTTACGGGTTCGGGTCGAGCCTGCTCGTGGGTGGCCTCGTGATGCTGCCCAGCGGCCTGGCCATGCTCGTCTTCTCGCCGGTCGCGGCGCGGCTCATCGTCTCGCGGGGTGCCCCGCAGACCCTCGCCCTCGGCGCCGGAGTGGTGGCCCTGGGTTGGGGATCGCGCATCGTGTTCACCGACTCGCTGTGGCACGTCGTCGTCGGCGCCACCGTCGTGGGCATCGGCACGGGCATCGGGTACGCCGCGATCCCGTCACTGATCAACTCCTACACACCTGCCTCCGAGATCGGTGCCGCCAACGGCCTGAACACCCTGTTCCGCAGTCTCGGCAGCTCCCTGGCGAGCGCGGCGGGGGGCGCCGTCCTGGCCGCCGACACGGTCATCCTCGGCGACTTCGCGGCCCCGTCCCTCACGGCGTACCGCGAGCTCTTCGCGATCTGTGGGGTGGCCTCGATCCTCGCCGCCGTCCTGATCCTCTTCATCCCGCGCCAGCCCCGGGAGGTCTGAGGGCAGCAGTGCAAGAAATCCCCAAGGTGGTCCCGAGAGGCTGTGTCTGTCCGCACCTTCGTCGTCGACGCGGGGGGAGCCACGAAGGAGCCAGCCATGACGAACCTGGGACGTCGGGACCTGTTGAAGCTGGGGGGCCTGAGTGCGGGCGTGGCCGTGGCCGGTCTCACGCTGCCGCTGGGCGAGTCGGCCAGCACGTCGGACTGGATCAGCACCTCGGCCAAGCCGGCACGGTTCGCACGCCGGCTGCCCGTGCCCGTGCCACTGGTCGGGACGCCGATGCAGGACCAGTACGGCGACTACCTGATGTACGAGATCAGCGAGAGGGCCGCGTCCGTCCAGCTCCTGGACGCGGGCGCCCCGCTCACGCCGATCTTCGGGTACGCCGGGGTCGGCGCCGCGCCGACGGTGCCGGGCCCGCTCATCAAGGTCGACCAGAACACCCGGGTGCGTCTGCGCGTCCACAACGACCTGCCGTCGATCCACCCGAGCTGGGGCTACGAGGTGGCGACCTCCGTGCACCTGCACGGGTCGGCCTCGCTGCCGCAGTACGACGGGTTCGCCGACGACGTCACCAGGCCGGGCCACTACAAGGACTACTGGTACCCGAACCACCAGAGTCCCCGGACGCTCTGGTACCACGACCACGGCGTGCACCAGACCGCCCAGAACGTCTACAGCGGACTCGTCGCGCAGTACCACCTCCAGAACGCCTGGGAGAAGGAGAACCTGCCGCAGGGCCGGTACGACGTCCCCCTCACCGTCTCCGACGCGATGTTCGCCAAGGACGGCAAGCTCGCCTACATGGACCGTGACCGCTCCGGGCTGTGGGGCGACGTGATCACGGTCAACGCGGTGCCCTGGCCCTACCACGAGGTCGAGCGGCGCTTCTACCGCTTCCGGGTGCTCCTCGCGACGCTGTCGCGGTCGATGACCCTGAGCTTCGTCAACACCCGGACCGGGGCGACCCTGCCCACCTGGGTCGTGGGCACCGACGGGGGCCTGACCGTCCCGCAGCCGATCACCAGCTGGCGCCACGCCGGTGCCGAGCGCTACGAGGTCATGGTCGACTTCGCGGGCTGCCTGATCGGCGACAAGGTGGAGCTGCGCAACGCCAGCGCGAAGAACAACCGGAACTTCCTGTACACCGGCAAGGTGATGCAGCTGCGGGTGACGGCGGAGTCCTCCGAGCCCCGGTGGAACCAGGTCCGTGTGCCGCCTCCGACCGAGCTGCACCCCGTGATGTCCGCGACCCGGAGCGCCGCACGGCGTACCCGCGACATCGAGCTCGACCACGACGACGTCACCAACGAGTTCCTGATCAACGACATGACCTGGTACGACGTCCAGGCCCAGGGCTGGAACATCTTCGCCGACGAGGCGGGCGACCCGCCGCGTCCGGGGGACTACGAGATCTGGCGCATCGAGAACAAGTCGGGCGGCTGGTACCACCCCCTGCACATCCACCTGGTCGACTTCCAGATCATCTCCCGCAGGGGGGGTGCCGGGCGGGTCCAGCCCTGGGAGAAGGGGCCCAAGGACGTGGTGTACGTCGGCGAGGGCGAGATCGTCGAGGTGCTGGTGCACTACGCGATGGCACCCGCGGCGTACCCCGACGGCCGCTCCACCGGTCAGGCGGGCCTCACGGCCGACCAGGGCGGCCGCTACATGATCCACTGCCACAACCTCGCCCACGAGGACCACGACATGATGAACCAGTTCCTCGTCGCCCCCGCCGTGGGTGCGGTCGACCTCTCGCCGACGCACGTGAACCACCCGGTGTACGCGGCTCCGCCGCAGTGACGCGCGGTGTCCGGTCGGGCGCGGCTCCGCACGTGGGGGGTGGCCCTCGCGCTCCTGCTCGGGACGATCGTGGTGGTGCGCGCCACCCTGGTCGTCCCGGTGCGGGTGGACTCCGCGAGCATGGACCCCACCTACGCCGAGGGTGACGTGGTGCTGGTGTCCCGGCACCCCCCCGAGCTGGACGACCTGACCCGCGGCGACCTGGTCGTCTTCCGCTCACCCGAGGACGGTGCCCGCACGATCAAGCGCGTGGTGGGACTGGGCGGGGAGGTGGTCGTGGTGCTGGACGGGGTGCTCTACGTCGACGACGAGCCGGTCACGGAGCCGTACGTCGACCCCGACACGGTCGCCGGCTACTACAGCGCGACCTTCTCGGTGCCGGAGGGCAGCGTGTTCGTGCTGGGCGACAACCGCGGCAACTCGGTGGACTCGCGGGACTACGGACCGGTGGCCGCGTCGGACCTGCTCGGCCGCTCCCTGATGCGCCTGTGGCCGCTCACCGGGTGAGCGACTGTCCCGCGCGGCGACGCGCGGGCAGCGCGACGGCGAGCACGAGCACCGCGCAGGCGGCGCCGGCCACGACCGCGCCGGCGAGCCGCTGGTCGTCCACGGGGTCGACCCAGCCCCACCGGAGCTCGAGGAACCAGTCCGCCGCCAGGAGGCGGTCGCCGTACCGCAGCTGCGCCGCGAGCCACGCCAGGCACCCGGCCACCGCGACCAGGCACCACTGCAGCTCGTCCGCGCCGTCCGGGGAGTGCCCGTCATCGGCGTCCAGGGCCGGCCGCAGGAGCAGGAGCCCGGCGACGATCGCCAGGAGCAGGACGAGGAGGTGGAGCCAGTACGAGCGCTGGGAGGCCTCGATGAGGGGCGTGCGATAGACGACCAGGAGGAGTCCCGAGCCGGCGACGGCGCCGGTGATCGGGCTCGCGGCGAGCCTCGGCGCCCGACCGCCGGCCCGTGACCACAGGGTCGTCGGAGCGCCGAGCAGGAGCAGGGTCGGGACCACGAGCAGCGCCACGAGCAGCTGGGAGACCTGCACGCTGAGCACCGCCGGGGCGTAGGTGGCCACGCCGGAGCACAGGTCCACCAGCGCGACGGCGATCCCGCAGGAGAACGCGACCGTCCGGAGCGCGGGCCACTGCCCACCCTGGCGTCGTACGGCGCGGACCCCCCGGGCGTAGCCGGCCACCGCGGCGGCGAGCACGACCAGCACGATCGCGTCGAGCCGCCACGCGGTGGCGAGCTCGGACAGGGACCAGCGCTCCACGACGGCCGGCAGGGACGAGTGGCCGGTGCCGTGGGCCGACGGGGCGGCCTCGGGCACCGGTGGCGGTGCCGTGCGCGACAGCGCGGAGGCGAGCCCCATGGCCACGCCCATCAGCACCAGCTCGACACCGGCCAGCCGCAGGAAGGGCGCGGGACCGGGCCGCCCGGCCAGGGCCGGGATCGTCCTGCGTCGGTGGAGGTGCCCGACGAGCCCGAGGACCGCGAGGACCGCGACCTTCGCGCCCACGAGGGCCCCGTACGGGCTGGTCCACGCGGTGAGCGACGTGTCCAGGCGTACGGAGGCCGCGAGGACTCCCGAGCCGGCGACGGCCACGTACGCCGCCAGCGCGAGGGGGCTGAACCGCACCACCGCCGCGGCCAGGGCGGTCGGACTGGTGCGGAGGAGCAGGACCAGGCCCGCCAGCCCGCCCGTCCACAGCGACACGGCCACGACGTGGACCACCAGCGCCGACTGCGCGACGTCGTGCCCCGCCGCCGAGGACGCATGGCCACTGAGGACGCCGGGCAGGAGACCGGCCAGCGCGCAGGCCAGCAGCACACGGCCGGCGCGCGCCGTGCGGGCGGCACCGGCCGACACCCCGACGACCGCCGCCAGGGTGGCGACCAGGCACAGGGCGGCGCCGGGGCCGGACCTGGCCGTCACCGCGACCGTCTCGGCGTCGAGCCCGGTGACGGGCACACCCGCGATGTCCGACGACGTCAGCACCAGCTCGAGGCCGCTGACGATCGCCCAGCAGGCGGCCCAGCGACCGGCGCAGACGAGGGCCCGCCGGGCGGTCACCCCCAGTCCGCCGTCGGGTTGCGCGGGGAGCAGGACGGCCCCCACGAGAAGGAGGCCGACGGTGCACACGGCCGCCAGCCGGGCCCCGACGGTCACCACGCGCAGCCCCCACCAGGTGAGCCTGCCGGCGTCGGGAAGCCCGACGGGGACGGCCGTGGGGAGTCCGCCGGTCAGCGCCAGCGCGACGAGGCAGGAGGCCGCGGCCGCGAGCCCGGCGAGCGCCAGGACGCCCGCTCCGTGACGCCACCCCCGTCGGGCGACCTCGCTCCGGCCGGCGGTCTCCGACGCTCCGTCCTCCCGTGCCCGTGCGGTCATGCACGCGAGCCTGCTCGCCGCACCTTGCATAAACCTTCGGGTCTCCACCCGCCGCCGGGCACGTGCGCGAGCCCGCAAGAAAAGCACAAGGTGCCGGTCCCACTCTCGTGGCACCACTTACAGGCAGCCTGCCTGGACAGGAGCTGACCACCATGGGAACGACAACGAGACTTCATGGCCCACGGGGCGCGGGCCGGAGGCTGAGGAGCCCTCGAGGGCTCGTCGCCCTCCTGGCCGCCGCGCTCGTGACGGGCGCCGCGGCCAGCGCGCTCGCCGTACCGGTGGCGCCGACCGCGAGCGACGGCACCCTGAAGGTGCGCACCGGACGCCTGGTCGAGGTGGGGCCGACCGCCGAGCACGGCTTCCCGGCCTGGTACCGCGACTCGAACGGGGTGCGCCTGGAGGCGTGCACCACCCTGGACGACCCGCTGTGCCCGACGCTGCCCGACGAGGTGCCCGACCCGGACGCGCCGGTGTCCTACCCGGACAACTTCCCGGGGGAGTTCTTCTACCAGCTCGCCGGGGCGGAGGTGACCGGTCCGGGCGTCGACATGACCGTCGGGATGGACCTCGAGGGCGCCTGGGCGGCGGGCGAGGTCGTCGACGGCGACCAGATGGTCTTCGGGCGGATCCGCATCCGGGACAAGGGCATCGCGGACGGTGAGTACCGGGTGACCCACCCGTACGGCGTGGACCAGTTCGTGGTGCAGGGGGACGGCATCAACTACACCCAGGACATCGGCACCACCCCCGGTGCGTTCGGGCAGGCGCTGGCCAGCCGGGTCGGCCCGTTCCTGCGGTGGGACCCGACCGTGGCCCCGGCCGCGCCGGCCGGCTACATCGGTGACCCGGGTGTGGAGCACGCGATCGTGGGCAGCCCGTACGGCACCAACTACGTCTCGGTGGAGCGGAGGGTCGACGGCGTGTGGACCGAGGTGGCGCGCACGAGCACCCTCAGCGTCCAGGGGCGCTTGGCCACCAATGCCGGGGTCGACGTGCAGCAGGCGACCTACAGCGTCGGTGCCGACGGTRCCGGCTTCGTCGACGTGTACGCCACGTCCGACGCCGGGCAGTCGATCCACGTCAAGGACGCGGGACTCGGCTTCATCGAGACAGGGCTGGAGGGCGACCGCGGCGTCTACTACGGCCGTGTCGCGGTCGACACCTCACCCGACGGGCGGTCGGTCACCGTGGTCAACACCAGCGACACGCCCGTGGCCCAGAAGCAGGTGCGGCTCACCGACGTCGTCACGGTGACCAGGGCGGAGTACGACGCGGACGCCGACCTGCTGACCGTCACCGCGTCCTCGAGCGACCAGGACAGCACCCCCGGCCGGCTGTCGGTCCTCGGGGTGCCGCTCGTCGACGGCCGGGCGCAGATCGCGACCGTGGCGCCGACGGCGACCGTGACCGTCACCTCCGACAAGGGCGGCTCGGCCGTCGTCCCGATCACCGCACGTGGTGCCGGGATGCAGGCCGACAGGCCGGTCGCGGCGGCGTTCGCGAGCCCGCTGGACGCGGCTCCGGGTCAGCGCGTGACGCTCACCGGGACAGGGTCGACCGGGACCATCTCGACGTGGGCCTGGCGTCAGGTTCCCGCCGCCCTGACCGAGGACGTCGAGGTCACGCTGCCCGACGGGACGACGGGAACCCAGCCGTCCACGGTGGAGGTGCCGGTCACCGACGCGAACCGGGTGTCGTTGAGCGGCGCCGCGACGTCCGTGGCGACCTTCAACGCCCCCGCCGGGTACGACGGTCCGCTCGCGTTCGAGCTGGTGGTCTCGGGTCCAGCCGGGACCAGCGAGCCCGTGGTGGTGCAGGTGACCGTCGTCGCCCCCGACCCGACGCAGCCCGTGCCGACCCCCACCGCGGACGCCGGCGCCGACGGCACGGCGCGACGTGGGTCGACGGTCGCGCTGGACGGTTCCCGGAGCGCGCTCGCCGACACGTACGCCTGGACCCAGGTGAGCGGTCCGACGGTGACCCTGAGCGGTGCCGCCTCGGCCCGGCCGACCTTCGTCATGCCGCTCATGGGCCTGCCCACCAGCACGGCGAGCGCCAACCCGGCGTACACCACCAGCTCGACCCCGGTCGTCCTGCGACTGACGGTGACCGGTCAGGGCGGACAGCAGGTCGCCGACGAGGTCACGGTGTCCCCCCTCCCCGAGAGCCTCGTGATCGGTGCGGCGGAGTACCGCGCCGGCAACGAGTGGCGGGTCAGCGGCACGAGCAGCATCCTGGCCGGCCAGCGGGTGGCGGTCGTGCTCGGGCAGGCGTTGACCGGTCGCGTCCTGGGCTTCACCAACGTGGACGCGGTGGGGGCGTGGAGCTTCCGCGGAGCAGGCGGCGTGGCGCCGGGGACGCAGACGACCGTCAGCGCGGTCAGCACCATGGGAGGGAGCCGGCTGGCGTTCACCTTCAGGCGTCGCTGAGCACGACGCGCTCATCCACGAGCCGCACGTCCCCCCGGGGCCGTGCGGCGCGGGGGCGCCTCATAGTCCTTTCGGGCCATCGGGACCAGGCGGGGCCGACCACCCGAATTTCGGGGGGTCCTCCACCCCACGTGAGGCTGTCGTCGCGACCCCTCGATCCGCAGACTGGTCCTGCCACTCGGGGCATCGGAGATCGTCGAGTGGGGGACTCATGTTGGAGATCAAGCTCTTCGGGACGACGAGGGTGGCCGTCGACGGCGCTCCGGTCCCGTCCGTGGACCTCGGTGGGGCCAAGCCCCGGCAGATCCTGGAGATCCTCGCGCTGTCGGCGGGGGTCCCGGTGCCGAAGGACCGGCTCGCCGAGCTGTTGTGGGCGGGCCACCCGCCGCCGTCGTACCTCGGGACGCTCGAGAGCTACGTCTGCGTGCTGCGCCGCAGCCTCGGGCTGGGCCGGGGTCGCGGGTCGGTCCTGTCGACCGTGATGCGCGGCTACGTGCTGGACCCCGCCGGCGTGAGCGTCGACCTGCTCGACTTCCGCCGCCTGGTCCGGCGGGCCGGCCCGGAGGCGGACCCGCGGGCGGCGCTCGCCGGCATCGAGGAGGCGCTGGCCCTCGTCGGTGGTCCGCTGCTCGCGGGGGTGCCCTACGAGGGCTGGGCGGGCGCGGAGCGGGAGACCTTCCGGCGCGAGCTGGTCGGGGCCACGACGCTCGCCGCGAGCCACGCCATCAGCCTGGGCGAGCACGACCTGGCCGTGCGGATGGCCCGGCAGGCGACCACGGCCGACGGCCTGGCCGAGGACGCCTGGTGCCTCCTGATGAGGGCACTGTGGTCGCTCGGTCGTCCGACCGAGGCGCTGCGCGCCTTCCTCACCCTGCGCAGCCGTCTGGCGTCCGAGCTCGGCACCGATCCCTGCGCCTCGAGCCAGGACCTCTACCTGCAGATCCTGCGGGCCGACGGCGGCGATCCTTCGGGCGCGGGCCAGGACGCGCGGGAGGAGGTCAGGATCCTCCTGGGTCTGCTGCGTCGTGCCGTGTCGTCCGTCCCCGGCCTGGAGGAGGCGTACAGCGACCAGGCCCTGGTCCGGGTCGCGTCGGACCTGGTGGCCTGAGCACCACCCTCGGTGGGTGCGCGCGCGTGTCGCGCGGTCCCTCAGGTGAGGGATGACAGCCCCGGTGCATCTGAGGAGACTCGGGTACACACAGCGAGGGGGCACGATGACCGGGGGTCTCACGCGGGCGCCGCACGATCGCGGGCCCGACACGGTCCTGGTCGTCGACGATCACAGGACCTTCACCGATCTCGTGAGGATGGCGCTGGACGCCGAGCCCGACCTCGAGTGCATCGGGGCCGCGCACGATTCCGCCCGAGCGCGTGCCCTCGAGCTCCAGCACCGCCCGGACGTCGTGCTCATGGACGTCAACCTCAAGGCCGAGGACGGCCTCGACCTCGCGAGGGAGATGCTGGCGGCGCGCCCGGAGCTGCGCGTCGTCGTGCTGACCGCTCACGGGGACCGGCAGGTGATGCGCCGGGCCGCCACCGCGGGCGCCTGCGCCCTCATGCCCAAGGACGGGTCGCTCCCCGACCTGCTCCAGAGCGTGCGCGCCGCCCGCCCCGGAAAGTTCTTCGTCCATCCCGCGCTCCTGCACGAGCTGGTGGTGGAGGACCACCGGTCGATGCCGGTGGTGAGCCCTGTCCCCGACCTGACGCCCCGTGAGCGACGGGTCCTGGACCTGCTCGCGCAGGGCCGCGACGTACGCGCGATCGCCGGCGACCTGGAGATCTCCGTCCACACCTGCCGTGGCTACGTCAAGGCGCTGCTCGCCAAGCTCGGCGCCCACTCCCAGCTCGAGGCCGTGGCGGTGGCACGCACCCAAGGGCTCATCGGTGACGGCCGAGGATGACTCGTGGACCCGGCGCGTGCCTCGGCCGGGCTCGGCGGTGCGTTCGGCCGTGCTCCGGTTCACGCTGTCCAGCCTCGTGGCGCTCCTCGTCCTGACCGCAGGCACGATCCTGATCGCCGAGCGCATCGCTCGGCACCAGGCTCTCGAGTACGCCAGCGAGCAGGGTGCCGGGGTCGCCGACCGGCTGGCCGCCCCGCTGGTCGACCGCTCGGTACGCCGCGATCCCGTGGGCTCCAGCGGCGACCTGGACCTGGTGATGGGCAACCGCATCGCCGACGGCAGCCTTCGCCACGTGAAGCTCTGGGACGTCGACGGCCGGATCATCTGGGCCGACGAGCAGGACCTGGTCGGCCAGCGCTTCGACCTCGACGACGACGTGGCGGTGCTGTTCGGGACCACGAAGGTGACGGCGGAGCTGTCGGACCTCTCCAAGGACGAGAACTACTCCGAGCGTGACGAGGGCGAGCTGTTGGAGGTCTACGTCGGCACCTTCGACGCCGACGGCGCGCCCCTCGTCTTCGAGGCCTACCTCCCGGTCGACCGGATGGAGGACGACGCGGACACCATCGTGCTCGCCTTCGTGCCCCTGGTGACGGGAGCACTCGTGCTGTTCCTGGCGATCGTGCTCCCGCTGGCGGTCTCGCTCTCCCGTCGCGTGGAACGCGCGCAGCTCGCCGAGTCCAGGATGATGCGGCACGCCCTGCTGGCGTCCGACCTCGAACGTCGTCGGATCGCCGCGGACCTGCACGACGGGGTGATCCAGGACCTGGCAGGTCTGGCCTACGTGCTCCCGACCGTGACCCGGGAGATGCGGGACAGCGACCAGGGGGAAGCCCGGTCGGTCCTGGAGCGGGCGACCGACATCCTCCAGCACGACACGGCCATGTTGCGCTCGTTGATCGCCGACCTGTATCCACCCGACCTCGAGGGGGAGGGCCTCCGAGACGCCGTCGAGCACCTGGTCCGCTCGGGCGTGGCCGACAGCGGCCTGGTGGCCGACGTCGTCGTGCAGGAGGGACTGTCCACCTCCGACGAGGGCGGCCGGCTCGTCTACCGGATCGTGCGGGAGGCGCTGCGCAACGTCGTCAAGCACGCCGGGGCCAGCCGGGTCCTGGTCGAGGTCACGGAGCACGACGGCCAGGTCTCCGTGCGGGTGCAGGACGACGGCCAGGGGCCGGGCCAGGCCGTCGTCGGCGCAGCCCCGCCGACGGACACGACCGAGGGCGGCTGGGACAGCGCGGAGGGGCACCTGGGCCTCACCCTGTTGCGCGACACCCTGCACGACCTCGGTGGCGCGCTCGAGCTCCGACCCGTCCCGACCGGAGGGGCCGCGCTGGTCGCGAGGTTCCCCGCGAAGCCGGCGCCCGCGTAGCCCAACCTCGCCCCAAGGTGGGTCGTAGAAGATACAACCTCCGGCTCCGACCGTTGCCCTCCGAGGAGGCCGCCATCGCTACCACCGTGATGCTCGTCGAGGACAACCGGTTGCTGCGCGAGACCCTGTCCTACGTGGTCCAGCAGGAGCCTGACCTCGAGCTCGTCGGGATCGCGGCGGACGGCACCGAGGCGTTGACCGTCGGCGTGCGCGCCAAGCCGCGCGTGGTCCTCCTCGACATCAAGCTGCCCGATCGCAGCGGCATCGACGTGGCCGTCGACCWGTGCCGGCTGCTGCCGGACGTGCGTGTCGTGATCCTGAGCGCCTTCTGCACCCGGCGGCTCGTCCACTCCGCCTTCAGCGCCGGCGCGTGCGGCTACCTCGAGAAGGACGGCTCGCACCGCCACCTGGTGGACGCGATCAGGTCCGCCGCCGACGGAGGTCGACCGATCACCCCGCTGGCCGGGCGGCTGTTCGGGGAGGGTCCGCTCCAAGGTTCGCCCAAGCCCGCGCCGGCACCGTGAGGACTCATGCACATCACGACAGACAGCACCGCCGGCCCGGGCCGGCTGCGGGTGCCACGGCGCCTCCTGCGGCTGGTGCTCGTGCTGGCAGCCCTCGTCCTGAGCACCCTGCCCTCACCCGCGGAGGCCCACACCGAGCTGGTCGCCAGTACCCCGGCCCAGGGCGAGCGGGTCTCCCTCGACCTCGACCGGCTCGTCCTGACGTTCCGCGGCGACCTGCTCGCCGCGGGGGCGGCGATCACGGTCCAGGGCCCCGGGGGCGAGGAGGTGCCGGTGAGCCTCGCCGGCACGTTCGGCGCCTCCGTGGACGCGCGCCTGGCCCTCGAGGTGCCGGGGCGCCACACCGTGATGTATCGCGTCGTGGGGGCCGACGGTCATGTGATCGCCGGCCGCCTCTGGTTCACCGTCGTCGCAGGCGCTCACCCCGGAAGTGCCGCGGCCTCGGTGTCTCGGGACGCCCTCCCCGGCGCGTCGGCGACGGCCGACGCGCCGGGGTCGGTGATGTGGCTGCTGCTCGCCGCGGTGCTCCTGGTGGCAGTGACGATCCACCGCGTCGCACGACGTGCGCGCTGACGACGAGCAGGTCGTGGTCACTGAACGGCCACGGCAGCACCTGCGCGACCGGGTCCTCGAACGCCGGGCTCCCGTAGACGTGCTGGATGCCCGGCAGCCGCTCGGACGCAGCGTCGGTGCGGCTCCAGGCTCCGGGGGGCGCGCAGGATCCGCGGCGGTTCAGGTCTCCGCCGAAGAGCCCGAACCGCGACGTGCGGTGCGTGAGCACCACGCCGAGCTCCGCACACTGGGCGTCGTTCGTCGCATCCGTGGCGCGCGAGGTCGGCGTCTCCAGATGTGCGGTGCAGACCTCGATGCCGTCAGCCGTGGAGACGCACAGCCAACGACGCTCCTCCAGCTCGGCCTGTGCCCGAAACGCGTCGCTCTCCGAGCTGACGACGGGTCTCCTCGTCAGCACGGCAAGCCCGAACAGGCCGCGGCCGCGCGGATCGACGCAGGGGAGAGGTGCGCCGGCGTAGACCACGGGCACGAAGCGGACGTGGTATCTCGTGCGTCGTGCGATCTGGACGGCGTCGAGGCGGCAGGCCTCGGTCATGGTCACCGCATCCGGTCCAGCCGCCAGGATCCGCGACACCGCCTCGTCGACGATGTCCGGGTAGCCCGCGTCGAAGCAGCCGGCCAGGCCCGAGAGGCACACGTTCATCTGCACGAGCGTGACGGTCGATGCAGCCGCTCCCGACCGGGACGCGTCTCCACCCTCGGCGCCCGGGACCGGCGCCGTCGGTCGACAGAACGCGAGAGCCGCAATCAGCACCGCAGCGGCCAGCGCGCCTGTGGCGAGCGAGCGACCGGCCGGGCGGATCATTGCTTCTCCACGATACGCGCGGATGCGTGCGGCGCAGGGTCACCGTGGCGTCCCCGCCGCACGAGGCAGAAATGACGAGGACCCCGGCACACCGTCAGGTCTGCCGGGGTCGATCTGCGCGCCTGTAGGGATTCGAACCCCAAACCTTCTGATCCGTAGTCAGATGCTCTATCCGTTGAGCTACAGGCGCCCGTCTGGCTGCGAACAGCGCGACCGGATGAGAGTAGCGGACACGGGCCGACAACCCGAAATCACACCCCGGGGGGTCAGCGTGACCCGGATCCCAGAACCCGTCCGGCTGTGGAGCGTTCCAATCCGCCGAGCATCGTTATGGTGGCGGCACGTTGCGCGACCGGGGCGGTCGAGACGCCCGCGGTCCACCTCACGAGAGGCACAGATCAGATGGCAGATGTCGAGGCAGCACTGGACGCCGCGGGGCTCGAGAACCCCAGGGTCCGCGAGTTCGTGGCGGAGTACGCCGCCCTCACCGGAGCCGAGCGGATCGAGGTCGTCGGCGCGGCCGACGACGCCCGCCTGATCCAGGAGGCGCTCCAGGCCGGGGAGCTGAAGCCCGCCGGCGAGGGCCGCTACTACTCGCGCAGCTACTACAAAGACACCGCCCGCTCCGAGGAGCGCACGATCGTCGCGACGAACGACGAGAAGGACCGGGGCGTCTACAACAACTGGCGCCCGGCCTCGGAGATGAAGCCGATGCTGCACGAGCGCATGCGCGGTGCGAGCGCCGGCAAGACGATGTACGTCATCCCCTACCTGATGTCGCCGCCCGGCAACGAGCTCGCCCCGTGGGCCGCCGGCGTCGAGCTCACCGACTCCCGCCCGGTGGTCCTGCACATGATCCGGATGTCGCGGGTGGCGGCGCACTTCCTCGACGAGCTCGAGGACCCCGACCACTTCGTGCGCGCCGTCCACGTGACCGGCGACCTGGAGAACCTCGGCCAGGGCACCGACGAGGACCAGCGCTACTTCGTCACCGTCGCCGACGAGCGCACCATCCTGCACTTCGGGTCGTCGTACGGCGGCAACGCGCTGCTCGGCAAGATCGCCCACGGCCTGCGCCAGGGTGCGTACGACGGGTGGGCCAGCAAGAAGTTCCTCGCCGAGCAGTACATGCTGATCGGCATCCACGACAACGAGACCGGGAAGGACTACCACATCTGTGGCGGCTTCCCGAGTGCCTCGGGCAAGACCAACCTGGCGATGATGCTGGCACCCGACGTGCTCGGCGAGCGCTACCACGTGTCCTTCTACGGCGACGACATCGCGTGGCTGTGGGTCGACGAGGAGACCGGCCGGCTGATGGGGATGAACCCCGAGTACGGCGTGTTCGGCGTCGCCAAGGACACCAACGAGCGCACCAACCCGACCGCGCTGCACTCCATCGACCCGGGCACGCACGCGATCTTCACCAACGTCGCCTACAACCCGACCACGGGCGAGGTCTGGTGGGAGGGTCGCACCAAGAGCCCGCCGAGCGACGTGCACGGCTGGCTCGACTGGACCGGCTCCCCGCTGGCCGACCGCAAGGACAGCGACTCCTCGCCGTGGGCGCACCCCAACAGCCGCTTCACCACGACCCTGGACAACGTCCCGAACATCGCGACCGACTACGACGCGGCGGCGGGGGTCCCGATCGACGCGATCATCTTCGGCGGCCGCACGCGCGACCGGGAGCCACTGATCCGGGCCATCCACGACCTCGCGGAGGGTGTCTACGACGGCCTCACGCTGGGGGCCGAGGCGACGGCCGCGGCCGAGGGCAAGGAGGGGGTGCTCCGCTACGACCCGATGTCCAACCGCCCGTTCATGGCGTACGGCGAGGGTGACTACGCGCAGCACTACCTCGACGTCGTCGGCGCGGCCACCGACCAGCCGATCTTCGCCCACGTCAACTGGTTCCAGCGCGACCCGCAGGACGGCCACTTCCTGTGGCCCGGCTACCGCGACAACCTGCGTCCGCTGCTGTGGCTGCTGCAGCTCCGCAACGGCGAGGTCAGCGGTCGGCAGACGCCGGTCGGCATCGTGCCGACGAAGGAGGAGCTCAACCTCGAGGGCGTCGACATCACGCCGGAGGACCTGGAGACCATCCTGTCCATCGACAACGTCCGCTGGCAGCAGGAGATGGACCACCGCGAGGAGCACCTCGAGCAGTTCGACCGGATGCCGGAGGCGATCTGGGAGGCCCACCGCCGGGTGGCCAAGGCGCTGGCGGACGACGGCGCCTGACCGGCGTACCCGACGAGTGACGACGGCCCCGGTCCACGACCGGGGCCGTCGACGCGGCGGACGAGCGGTCAGCGGCTACTCTCGTCGGACCATGTCAGGTCTCGGGTCAGCGCAGGACGTGAGCGGCAGCCGGTTCAACCGTCGTCGTCCGTCACTGCGCCTCATGCGCCCCTTCGGCGTCGTCTGCGGCCTCGGCCTGCTCGCGGTGCTGCTTCCGCCGTACGACGTGTCGTGGGTCGTGCTGGCCCTGGCGACAGCCGTCTACCTCCTCATCATGGGCCTGCTCATCGAGAGCAGCCGGCGCGAGCCGCGCACCTGGGTCGACCCGACGGCCGCCTACCTGGCCTTCCTCTTCGTCCTGCTCGTCCGCGAGGCGGGCGGGGGCCAGGCCTCGGGGATGGCCGTGCTGGTGCTGGTGCCCGTCCTGTGGCTTGCGATCACCGGCTCCAAGCGCGAGCTGTACGTCGCGAGCTTCCTCGCCGGAGCCACGATCGTGGGCCCGGTGATCCTGGTCGGCGCTCCCCGCTACCCGATCGAGGACTGGCGGCGGGCCTTCGTCCTGGTCGTCATCGCGGTGGTCCTCGGCCGTGTCGTGCAGCGCATCGTGATGCGGATGGAGCGCGAGACCCGCGCCGCCCGCACGGCCACCGAGCAGAGCGAGCGACTGTTCCTCGACGCACCCCACGGGGTCGCGGTGCTGGACACGACGGGCCGCATCCAGTTCGTCAACGCGGCACTCTGCGGGACCGTCGGTCTGCCCCCCGACGAGCTCGAGGGCATGTGGCTCACCGAGCTGGCCCCGCCGGGCGACGCCTCCGTCGCCGACCACCTGGCCCGCATCTTCGAGGACGTCTCCCGCTCCAGTGCCTCCGACTGCGTGCTGCGCGACTACCGGGGCCAGGACGTCCATGTCGGACTGAGCAGCCGCCTGCTCCGTCGCCCCGGGTCCGAGGACCCCGACATCGTGCTGGTCAACGTGGTCGACGTCTCGGAGCGCCGGCGCTACGAGGACCGCCTCGCCCACCTCGCCGACCACGACGTGCTGACCGGGCTGGCCAACCGGCGCCGCTTCGACACCGAGCTCCAGCGCCACCTCGAGCGCTGCCGGCGCTACGGCCAGACGGGCGCCGTGCTGCTGCTCGACCTCGACAACTTCAAGCAGGTCAACGACAGCCTGGGCCACAACGCCGGTGACCAGCTCCTGGTCACCATCGGCGGCATCCTGCGCCGGTCGGTGCGTGACACCGACGTCGTCGCCCGTCTCGGCGGCGACGAGTTCGCGCTGCTGCTGACCGACGGCGACCAGAGTGCGGCGGAGCGGGTCGGGCGCGACGTCGTGGACCGCATCCGCGAGCACGCCGCCACCCTCGACGGCGTACGCCGCCGCGTCACCGCCAGCATCGGGGCCGTGACCTTCAAGTCCGCCAGCGAGCACGCGACCGACATCCTGGCCCTGGCCGACATGACGATGTACGACGCCAAGGAGGCGGGCCGCAACCAGGTCGCGATCCTGCCCGAGGGGGAGACGCGGCCCCCCAAGTTCTCCGCCCGGCTCCAGTGGCAGAGCCGCATCGAGGAGGCCCTGGAGCAGGACCGCTTCGAGCTCCACCTGCAGCCGATCATGAACCTCTCGAACAACCGGATCAGCTCCGCCGAGGTGCTGGTGCGACTGCGGGACGCGGACGAGCTGGTGCCGCCCTCGCGCTTCGTCTACATCGCCGAGCGCACCGGGCTGATGCCGCAGGTCGACGCATGGGTGGTCGACCACAGCCTCGCGATGCTGGCGCGGCTGCGCCGGATCGACCCGGAGTTCGAGCTCGAGGTCAACCTCTCGGGGCACTCGATCGGGCACCCGGACATCGAGCTGGCGATCCGGGAGTCGCTCGTGCGGCACGACGTGGACCCGGCGGCGCTGATCCTGGAGATCACCGAGACCGCCGCGGTCGCCGACGTGGCCCTGGCC
Source organism: Nocardioides sp. P5_C9_2 (assembly GCF_054049555.1). Classification (NCBI taxonomy): domain Bacteria; kingdom Bacillati; phylum Actinomycetota; class Actinomycetes; order Propionibacteriales; family Nocardioidaceae; genus Nocardioides; species Nocardioides sp. P5_C9_2. Next base: position 2,430 of record NZ_JBFUMD010000003.1, on the reverse strand, counting down.
CGGGCCTTCGCCGAGCGGATGACCGAGCTGGGCTGCGCGTTCGCGCTGGACGACTTCGGCGCCGGCTTCGGCTCCTTCTACTACCTCAAGCACCTGCTCTTCGACTACGTGAAGATCGACGGGGAGTTCGTCGCGCAGGTGCACCACTCGCAGGTGGACCGCACGATCATGCGCTCGATCGTCGGCATCGCCCGCGACCTGGGCAAGCAGACGGTCGCGGAGTTCGTCTCCGAGCCGGCGATCCTCGAGGTGTGCCGCGAGGAGGGCGTGGACTTCGCGCAGGGCTACCTCATCGGCAGGCCGGTGCCCTACGACGAGTTCGTCGCCCAGTTCATGGCGACCGTCGTCGCCGAACAGCCCGCGCATTGAGAGGGGACTCGGTGCTCGTGCGGTGGTTGCAGCGATCGGTCGGGCTGGCGATCATCGGGATCGCCGCCCTCGGCGCCGCCGCGCTCTGGGTCGCCGTCGCCGCCGGGGACCCCGTTGCCGGCGAGCAGCCCGACGAGGGCCTGCTGTTCGGCATCTGGCAGGTCTTCTACGACACCGAGATGCCCGCGCCGCGGGTCCTGCTCGCGGCGGTCGGCGTGGCGCTGCTGCTGGCCGCGGGCGTCGCCGCGCTCGAACGTCGGCTCGTCACCCGTGCGCGCCGCAGCGAGGACCCCGACCGGATGCCGCTGGCTCCCAAGCTGGTGATGTCCGAGACGCGGGGCGAGTACGCCGGACCGGTCACGATCACCGTCCTCATCCCGGCCCACAACGAGGAGTCGTGCATCTCCGAGACCCTCGCCTCCCTGCTCTCCCAGTCGCTGCCCCCGGCCCGCGTCGTGGTGGTGGCCGACAACTGCACCGACGCGACGGTCCGGCTCGCGCGGGCCGCCGGGGTGGACGTCCTCGAGACCGTCGACAACGCGCACAAGAAGGCGGGCGGCCTCAACCAGGCGCTCCGCGAGGTCCTGCCCGGCCTGGGGGACAACGACTGCGTCATGGTGATGGACGCCGACACCACCCTGGACGCGGACTTCCTCGTGGGCGCCGCCCGGCGGCTCGCCGACGACCGGGGGCTGATGGCCGTGGGAGGGCTGTTCTACGGGGAGGACGGGGCCGGACTGATCGGGCAGTTCCAGCGCAACGAGTACACCCGCTACCAGCGGGACCTGCGACGTCGTCGCGGACGCGTCTTCGTGCTCACCGGCACCGCGTCCGTGTTCCGACCCCGCGCCCTGCGGGCCGTCGCCGCCGAGCGGGGCGCCTCCCTCCCCGGGGTGCCGGGCGACGTATACGACACCATCGCGCTCACCGAGGACAACGAGCTGACCATCGCGCTCAAGTCGCTGGGCGCGCTGATGATCTCCCCGGCCGAGTGCACGGTGGTCACCGAGGTGATGCCGTCGTGGAGCGCCCTGTGGGCGCAACGGCTGCGCTGGCAGCGGGGAGCGCTGGAGAACCTCGGCGCCTACGGGCTGCGCCCCCAGACGTTCCGCTACTGGATGCAGCAGCTCGGCATCGGGTACGGCGTGATCGCCCTCGGCGCGTACCTCACCCTCATCCTGCTGATGGTGCTGGCCACCTCCACCTGGGTGTGGTTCCCGTTCTGGATCGGCATCGGGCTGGTCTTCACCGTCGAGCGCGTCGTCACCGTCTGGCGCGGCGGCTGGAAGGCCCGGCTGCTCGGGCTGTCCCTCTTCCCGGAGCTCTTCTACGCGATGTTCCTCAACGTGGTCTACGTCAAGGGCATCTGGGACCTCTCGCTGGCGCGACAGGCGACCTGGAAGCACGTCGTGCAGACCGGGTCCGGCGCCCGGATGGAGCACTGAGGTGGCCGAGGTGATCCCGATGGGCCTGCTGCTCCCCGAGAGCCTCCTGCGCCACGACGTCGTCGCCGTGCTGGCGGCGTTCGTCGCGATCAACACGATCGTCTACGTGACCCTCGCGGTCGCCAAGGTGCTGCCCAAGGTCTACCTCAGCGACGTGCTGGAGTCACGGGACCGACGGAGCGAGACCCGCAGCATCGACCCGGACGCCCCGATCTGACGCCAGCACCACGCCGTACGTGCAGGTCAGGGGCCGACGTGACCTGGCTCTCACCGGTGGATCGATCCAATATGAGTGCGCCGAGCGCGAGGTTAGCCTCGCCGGACCCGCACGGGGCCGGGCAATGGCGCCGGGCTTACCACCGACACCTCCGTCGATACGCTCGACGGCCGGCGACGCCCACCAGCACGGGGGCGTACGCCGCGAATGCGCGAGAGGGATCCACCGCATGACCGCCACCACCGACGCCCCCACCTCCACCTCCAGCGGGGAGCCCACGACCCACCAGGGCATCCTCGACTGGGTCACCGAGATCGCCGCACTGACCCAGCCCGACGCGATCCACTGGTGCACCGGCTCCGACGAGGAGTGGACCGAGCTGACCGCGGCCCTCGAGGC
>NZ_JBFUMD010000002.1:12500-27800 GCF_054049555.1 Nocardioides sp. P5_C9_2 | reverse complement strand
CTGCGGCTCCTGTCGCGCCTCGAGGCGAAGACCTTCGACGCGTCGGGCGACTCGGTGGGGCTCAACCTGACCCGGGCGACGCTCGACGCCTGCACCAAGTACCCGTGGCCGCGCGACGGTGCCCCCGGACCCGGCGGGGTGCACGCCGACGGCACGCCCCGGTTCGTGGTCAAGTTCGGCGTGTACGACGACGACGCCCCGGTCTTCGACTGGGTTCGCGAGGGCGTCACCGGGCGCCGCCAGTGCGTGGAGGCGCAGGTCATGGACCTCGCCGATGACGTGGCCTACTCGGTGCACGACGTCGAGGACGGCATCGTGGCCGGCCGTCTCGATCTCACCCGGCTCGACCTCGACGCGCTGTGGGAGACGGTCCGCGCGTGGTACCTGCCCCGGGCCGACGACGACGAGCTGGACGAGGCGCTGGCGTCGATGCGCCGGCAGGGCAGCTGGCCGACCACGCCGTACACCGGCACCCGGCGCGACCTGGCGGCGATCAAGAACCTCACCAGCGACCTGGTGGGCCGGTTCTGCGGCAGCGTCCAGGCGGCCACGTTCGCGGCCGCCGACGGTCCGTTGGTGCGGCACCGCGCAGAGCTGGTGGTGCCGCACGCGACGCAGGTGGAGATCGGCATCCTCAAGGGGGTCGCCGCCCACTACGTCATGCAGGCCACGGACCGGGTGGTGCTGATGGAGCGGCAGCGGCTGCTGCTCGCCGATCTCTTCGGGGTCATGTGGGACCGCGGTCCCGACGCCCTCGACCGGCCGTTCGCCGACGACTGGGCGGCGGCGGGCGACGATGCCGCCCGCCGCCGCGTGGTCGTCGACCAGGTGGCCTCGCTCACCGACGCCAGCGCGGTGTCGCGGCACGCCACCCTGGTCGGCTGACACCACGGCCTACCGACGCAGGGGTCGGCCAGCCTCAGGGCAGGTCGCCCTGGGGGTACGGGTTGTCCTGCAGGGCGACGTTGTCGGGGTTGAGCTGCGACTCCAGGTCGKAGCCGTTGCTGCTGCCCGAGGGCTTCACCTTGTCCGCGGCCGCGGTGGCGGCGGCCGTCACCTTGTCCTTCACGACCGGGGCCTGGGCCTTGGCCGTGTCGGCCGCCTGGTGGGCGGCGTCCTGGACGCGGGGGTCCTCCTTGACCCTGGTGGCCACGTTCTTGATCTGCTCGTAGCGCTCGCGTCCGGCGCGGGTGCCGAGCACGTAACCGATTCCTCCGGCGACCAGTATCAACAGCTTCTTCATCATGTTTCCTCTCGGTGGGGGTCGTGCGTGTACGTCTGGGGGTCGTGCTGTTCGCGGATCCGTCGGCCCTCGGCGATGTCCTTGGCCTCCTTCTCCTCCGCCTTGCGGATGTTGCGGGTGTCCCGGGCGGGGAGCTGGAGCTCCTCCTCCGCCGGCAGCCCGGCCTGGAGCTGGCGGCCCCGCTCGAGCTCGGAGTCGACCTCCGCGCCGAACAGCAGGGCGAGGTTGGTGAGCCACAGGTAGAGCAGGGCGACGATGACGCCGGCCAGCGAGCCGTAGGTCTTGTTGTACGACGAGAAGTTGGCGACGTAGAACGCGAAGGCGAGCGACGCCAGCACCCACACGACGATCGCCACGAGCGCGCCGACCGAGATCCACCGGAACTTCGGCTGCTTCACGTTGGGCGTCGCGTAGTAGAGCATCGCCACGACCAGCACGACGGCGATCGCCAGCACCGGCCACTTGGCGATGCTCCACGCCGTCACCGCGGCATCGCCGAGTCCGACCACGTTGCCGATGGACTGCGCCACGGGACCGGAGACGACGAGCATCAGCAGCACGGCGCCCATCAGCACGAGGGCGAGGACCGTGATGAGGAGCATCACCGGGCGAAGCTTCCAGAACGGTCGGCCCTCCGGGATCTCGTAGATCCGGTTCATCGCGCGGCCGAACGCGCCGACGTACCCCGATGCCGTCCACAACGCGCCGGCGAGGCCGAGGACCAGGGTGAGCCCGGCGCTCTGGGACTGCGCGATCTGGGTCAACGTGGGCTCGATCGTCCCCAGCATGTCGGAGGAGACGAGGGGGTCCAGGACGTCCAGCACCGTCTGCACCGACTCCTCGGCCTGGCCGACCAGGCCGAGAAGCGACGTCAGGGCGATGGCGGCCGGGAAGATCGACAGCACCGCGTAGTAGGTGAGGGCCGCCGCGAGGTCGGTGCACTGGTCGGCGGAGAACTCACGCCACGTCTTGCGCGCGACGTACATCCACGAGCGCTTGTCCAGGTCCCCGGGGCTGTCGGGCTTGCGGGGGTCCTCGGGGTCGGCGGTGGTGGACTCGTGACGGGAGGTGCCGCGCGTGTCGCTGCTCATGACCGGTGGCGCCACCACGCCAGGACGAGCGCCATCGCGACCAGGGAGCCGGCGGCGGCCAGCACCTCGGGCCGTGGCGTGCCCTCATCGGTCGTGGCGCGGTTCTTGACGTCCGCGACCTTGGCCTTGGCCTGGGACTTCACGTCGAGCTTGGCGCCGAGCTGGTCGACCGTCCGGGCGAGCTGCTCGCGCTGGGCGGCGATCTCGGCCTCGATCTGCTCGGGGGACTGGTGGTCACTCATGGTGTGCACCCTTCACGGTGGCGATGTCCTCCTTGACGCCCTCCAGGGCGCGCTCCGGCTTCGGAGGCCCTGCGGAGGCGACCTTGTTCTTGCCCATGATCCCGGCCACGGCGGCCGCGGCGAGCAGGACCAGCGCCACGATCAGCGCGGCGAGCCAGGCGTCCACGACGAGCGCGAGCGCCAGGACCGCGGTGGTGACGAGGGTGGCGAGGGCGAAGAACGCGAGCAGCCCGGCCACGCTGAACATGCCGATCCCGACGCCGGCACGCTTGCCCTTCTCGGCCACCTCGGCCTGGGCCAGGCGGATCTCGGAGCGGATGAGCTCCGGGACCTGCTGGGTCATCTGGTACACCAGCCCACCGAGGGTCTGGTCGTCGGTCGTCCGGGGATCTGTCATTCCTCCAACGTGCCCCACCTGTCCTCGAATATGAACCGGGCGCACCCGTGGGGGTGGCATGCACGCCGCACGTAGACTCCGCGACGTGGCAGGCCGGATCCGCGACGACGACATCGCCGAAGTACGCGAGAAGGCGCGCATCGACGACGTCGTGTCGTCGTACGTCACCCTCAAGCGCGCCGGTGGCGGGTCGCTCAAGGGCCTGTGCCCCTTCCACGACGAGAAGTCGCCGTCGTTCAACGTCAACCCCTCGCGCGGGTTCTTTCATTGTTTCGGGTGCCAGGAGGGCGGCGACGTCATCTCCTTCCTGATGAAGATCGACGGCCTGTCCTTCGCGGAGTCCCTCGAGCGCCTCGCCGACAAGTACGGCGTGGTGCTGCGGCGCGAGGACGGCGACGAGGTGGAGCGTCCGCGCGGACCCGCCCGCGGCCGGTTGATCGAGGCCCACAAGATCGCCCAGGAGTACTACGCCGAGCAGCTCGGCACCCCGGACGCGCTCGTGGCCCGGCAGTTCCTCGGCCAGCGGGGCTTCGACCAGGCGAGCGCGGAGACCTTCGGTGTGGGCTTCGCCCCCCGCGACGGCGAGGCGCTGCTGCGACACCTCCGCGGTCGTCGCTTCAGCAACGAGGAGCTGGTGACCGCCGGTCTCGTCAAGCAGGGTCGTTCCCACTACGACGCCTTCCGCGGTCGCCTCCTGTGGCCGATCCGCGAGGCCAGCGGCGAGACCATCGGGTTCGGCGCCCGCCGGATCTTCGACGACGACCGGATCGACGCGAAGTACCTCAACACCGGTGACTCGCCGATCTACAAGAAGAACACCGTCCTCTACGGCCTCGACYTGGCCCGCCGCGAGATCGCCCGGTCCTCGCAGGCGGTGGTGGTCGAGGGCTACACCGACGTGATGGCCTGTCACCTGGCGGGCGTCCCCACCGCCGTGGCCACCTGCGGTACCGCGTTCGGTGACGACCACGCCCGGGTGCTGCGTCGCTTCCTGCACGACCACGAGGAGTTCCGCGGCGAGGTGATCTTCACCTTCGACGGCGACGCCGCCGGCCAGAAGGCCGCGCTGCGTGCCTTCGGGGGCGACCAGAACTTCGTGTCCCAGACCTATGTCGCCGTCGAGCAGGACGGCCTGGACCCCTGCGACCTGCGCCTGCAGAAGGGCGACGCCGCGGTGCGTGAGCTGATCGCCACCCGCAAGCCGCTCTACCGCTTCGTGATGGGCAACGTGCTGACCAAGTACGACCTGGACCGGGCCGACGGCCGGGTGGACGCCTTGCGCGAGGCGGCCGCCCTGGTCTCCAGCATCCGCGACAAGTCCAAGGTCGACGCCTTCGCACGCGAGATCGCCGGCATGATCGGTGTCGACGTCGACGACGCCCGCGCCGAGGTGCGCCGCGCGGCCAACCGGCCTGTCGCCAGCACCGGACGCACCGAGGCCCGCGCGGACCCCCGTCGTACGACGCCGGACCAGGACGCCGCCCCGGCCCCGCAGCGCAAGCAGCTGCCCAGCCTGCGCGACCCCCGGTTCAACATCGAGCGGGAGACGTTGAAGATCGTCATCCAGCACCCGGCGGCCGTCGGCCGGGTCATCAACGGCCTCGGCCCCGACGACTTCAGCCACCCCGTCTTCCGGGCGGTGTGGGAGGCGATCGCCGCGGCCGGGGGGCCGGCCGCCGGCGCCGAGGACGAGGGCTGGAGCACCCGCGTGCGGTCGTCGGTGTCGGACCCCCACGTGTCGTCCGCGATCTCCGAGCTCGGCGTCGAGCCGGTGCTCACCCCGGCCGCACCGTCCCCCAAGTACGTCGCCGCGCACGTCTACCGCCTGCAGGAGCTCACCACGATGCGGCGCATCGCCGACCTCAAGTCGCGCCTCCAGCGCACCAACCCGGTCGAGCACCAGGCCGAGTACAACAAGATGTTCGGCGAGCTGGTGGCCCTCGAGCAGCACCGTCGCACCCTGCGCGACCAGCAGGTGGCGGCCCAGTGAGGTCGTTGCGCCGCACGTCCGGCCCCGGCCTCACGGTCGGCCCGGGGGAGCGGGTCCTCGCCTGGTGCCGCAGCGACGACGGACGGACACTCGTCGGCACCCGCGACGCGCTGTACGTCGGGAGCGACGAGTCCGCCGACGCGGCCGCCAGGATCCCCTGGGAACGGGTCGAGGCGGCCGACTGGGACAACGAGACCGACGTCCTGCGGGTCTCCCTGGTCGGGTCGTGGGGCGAGCAGCGCGTGGAGCACGAGATGGGTCTCGTCGAGCCCGGTCGGCTCCTCGAGCTGGTCCGCGAGCGGGTGACCGCCAGCGTCGTGCTCCAGCGCCACGTGGCGCTCGCCGGGCGACGCGGTGTCCGGGTCATCGGTCGTCGGGCCCCCCGCGGGAACGCGTCGATCGAGTGGTTCTACGAGTACGACGAGGGCATCGACCCGGACGACCCGACGGTTCGCACGGCGGCTACGGACGCCCTCGTCGCGGCCCGCGCAGACGTGGGGCTGACCTGATTTCTCAACGCCGTACCCGCCTTGCTAGTGTGCTCTCGCTGCTCAGCGGTCCCCTGTAGCTCAACTGGCAGAGCATTCGGCTGTTAACCGGAGGGTTGTTGGTTCGAGTCCAACCGGGGGAGCCATCGAAGGGCCCTTGACCTGTGTACGTCGCAGGTCGGGGGCCCTTTCCGCACTCGCGGGTCACGCCTGTCGGGCGCGTGCCGCCTCGACGCCGGACTTCACCAGGACGAGCGGGATGAGCAGGGTGGCGAGCGCGGTCGCCAGCCAGACGATGACGGTGGCGGTGAGCCAGGTGCCCACTCCGCCGTCGATGGTGAGCGAGTCCCCGATCAGGGTCGTGAGCCAGAGCGCGACGAACGTCGAGAGCAGGCCGACGCCGCCGAGGAGCGCCGAGGCGTTGCGCGCCGTCGCCTTGGCGATGAAGGGCGCGAGGATGCTCTGGATCACCGCGAAGAGGATCACCGCGGTGAGGAACCCGCTCGTCGTCACGTCGACGCCGTCGATGATCGCCGCCGCCACGAGCAGCCCCACCGCGGCGGACACGAGGAAGATGGCGGTGCGCACCAGGAACCGGATCATCCTGGCAGCCTAGGAGGACCCGAGGGCCGCTGACAGGGGCCTGGGACTCCTGTCGCCGGGACGAATGGCCGGGATCGGCACGAGAGCCCTCGACCAAAGAAGACTATGTCGCTAGGCTTACTGACATGTCCGTGCTGCGTGGTGTGACCCCCGAGGCCCGGGGTGACGAGTCAGCCCCCGATTCCGCCTTCTCGGTCGTCTTCCCGGGGGTCGTCGGCGTCTCGCTGGTCGCACTCACTCTCACCGAGCAGTTCGCGGTCCTGCCGGGCGCGATGGTCGCGTTCGGCTCGGCGTACCTGTTGCTGCGCGAGCGCTGAGCCCCGCCGGTCAGGCGCGTGACGCKTCGGGCAACGCCTCGGCCAGCACGGTGGCGGCGGCCTCGACCACCGGCGGCACGTCCACGTGCCCGATCCAGCCGGTGCCGCGCGGGCCGTAGCCGTGCGCGTCGTCGCGCAGGCGACGCAGCTCCCCGCGCACCAGGTCCACGAAGCGATCGATCTCCCACGCCCGCTGACCCACGTCGTCGTACCCGCCGTCCGGGCGGACGTCCGGCACGAAGGGCGCGAGGCTGGCGAGCGTCACCGCGCGCCCCGACAGCGCCCGACGGAAGGACTCGTGGGTCCGCCGCTGCATCGTCGGGTCCTGGACCAGCACCCAGGTGCCGTCGGGGAGCAGGGGAGCGGTGAGCGACGCGTTCTCGCCACAGTGGGTCGACGCCTCCTCCAGCGTGATCCGGTCCGGGTCCACACCGTGGTGTGCGACCAGCAGACCGGCGAGCACGGACGCCTCCGACCCGCCGTCGTCCACCGGCACCCACCGGCGTGCGGCGGTGAGGAGGGCGGGTGTGGAGTGGCCGCGACCGCCGGTGACGATGAGCCGGGAGCCCGGGTGCGCGTCGAGCAGGGCGGCGGCCACGTCGAGGGTCCGCAGCACCGCGCTCCCGCACAGGACCACGACGTCCGGAGCGACGGCCGGGTCCCGCCGGGCCAGCCACGAGGACGCCTCGCGGAGGGCGTCGAGCGCGGCGGACGAGGGGGTGGGGGCGCCGATCAGTCGCCCCAGCCCAGCGAGTAGACCTCGAACGGTGCCGCGAAGGCCACCCCGAGTCGCTGCCCGGTCTGTCGCGCCATCCCCTCGAGGAACTCGCGCGGGTCGAAGTCCTCCCACCCGAGCCCGTCGATGTAGGCCACGTGCGCCTCCAGGGATGCGACCCCCGCGTCGAAGGTCGCGGTGGTGTCGACCGCGTGCCGGGCCTCGGGGGAGCCGGCCGCCCACACGGCGCGTACGCCGCCCCAGGGCTCGAGGTCCCCGTCGAGCTGCTCGGGGAAGATCCACCGGTTGCCGGCGTCCCGCGCCGCGTCGAGGACACCCCGCCCGACCGCGATGTGGTCGGCCTGGTTGAGCGACTGCCCGCCCCACGAGTCGCGGAAGTTGCCGGTGACCACGACGTCGGGACGGTGCCGCCGGATGACCTCCGCGAGCGTGCGGCGCAGGGGCACGCCGTACTCCACGATCCCGTCCGGCAGGCCGAGGAACTCCACCACCGGCACGCCGACCAGGCGGGCGGACTCGACCTGCTCGGCCTCGCGCACGCCGCGGCACTCGTCGGGGTGCAGCCCGTCGATCCCGGCCTCGCCGCTGGTCACCATGCAGTAGACGACCTCCTTGCCCTGCCCCGTCCAGCGGGCGACGGCGGCGGCCGCGCCGAACTCCAGGTCATCGGGGTGCGCCACGATGCACAGGGCGCGTTGCCAGTCCTCGGGAAGCGGTTCGACGTCGGTCATGGGTCGAGCATGGCACTCAAACCGGTGGCGGGCGATGGGTCGGATGGGGTCGGATGTCCGCATGGAGATCCGGCAGGTCGACGTGCAGGGCGACGCCGTGACGCGGGCGTTCCACGTCGTCGAGCAGGAGGCGGCGCGTCACGACCGCCCCCACGCCGTGCTCCGGACGTACGACGCACTCCTCAGTGCGTGGCGTCACCCCAGCGACTACCGCCGGTACCAGCCCCTCGTCGCGATCGTCGACGGAGCCGTCGTCGGGGCCGCCGACCTCGGCTTCTCCCTGCAGGACAACACGCACCTGGCGGACCTCGAGATCTCGGTGCTGCCCGGTCACCGGCGCCGAGGGGTGGGTCGAGCCCTCCACGACGAGGCCACCCGTCTGAGGATCGCCGCGGGCCGCGCGAGCGCCTGCGGCGAGGTGTACGCCGTCCCGGGCCGTGAGTCGCCGGCCTTGGCGTTCGCGACCGCGCTGGGCTACCGCAGCGTGCACGTGGAGGACCACCTGCTGCTCCCGCTGCCCGCGACACCGCCCGCGGTGCAGCCCTCCGGCTACGACATCCTCACGTGGCGGGAGCGTTGTCCCGACGAGCACGTCGACGCCTACTGCGCGATGCGGACCCGGATGAACCACGACGTACCGGCCGGTGAGCTCGACCACGAGCCGGTCGAGATGACCGTGGAACGGCTGCGGGTGGGGGAGGAGCGCACCGGGCGCTCGTACGCCTCGATCGTGGCGGCCGCCCGCCGGCGCGAGGACGGCGCGTTCGGCGGCTACTCCCTCACCTACCTGGGCCACGGCTCCGACCACGCCATCCAGGACGACACCCTGGTGATGCCCGGGCACCGCGGTCGCCGCCTGGGAGCGGCGCTCAAGGCGGCAACTCTGGCGATCCTGCAGGCCGAGCACCCGGACCGTGTCGCCCTCCACACTTGGACCGACCCCGACAACCTGCCGATGTACCGCACCAACACCGGCTTCGGCTACCGGGCGGTGGAACGGATGCACGAGATGCAGGTGAAGGATCCCGAGACCATGGTCTAGTGAAATGACTGACTTAATGGGTTAAGGTCCGAGGCATGACGAGTGCCCCCCTGAGCCGTCGCGGCTTCCTCACCCTCGCCTCAGCCGTCGGCGTGGTCGCTGCGGCCCGCCCGTCCCTGGCTGTCGCCGCCACCGGGCCGATCCTCAAGCCGATCCCGCCCGAGTGGTTCGTCCCCTTCGGCACCAACGCCGAGATGCGGTGGGACTCGGTGGACCCGCGGCGCTACCGCACCACCCAGGAGCGGCTGTTCGTGCGCAACCACACCGCGACACCGACCGTCGACGCCGCGTCCTACCGGCTGCGGATCTTCGGTGACGGCCTCGGCACGTCCCGCACGGAGACCGACCCCGTGGCGCTGTCCCTGACCGACCTGAAGGCCCTGCCGACGGCCTCCCTCACCGCCGTGCACGAGTGCACCGGCAACGGCCGTCGCTTCTTCGCCGCCCAGCAGGGCCGGCCCGCCACGGGCACGCAGTGGTCCCTCGGCTCCGTCGGCACCGTGCGCTGGGACGGCGTGTGGCTGCGGGACGTGCTGGCCTCCCTGGGGCTCGACCCGCGCGCGGTCTCGATCCAGGCCACCGGGCTCGACGACCCCTACGTCACCGGGGGAGTCGACTACGGCCGGGTGCGCCGCCCGTTCCCGGTCGCCAAGGCGCTCGACGACGCGCTCCTCGCGTGGGGCGTCGACGGCGACCCCCTGCTCCCGGACCACGGCTTCCCGCTGCGACTGGTGCTGCCCGGGTGGGTGGGGATCGCGAGCATCAAGTGGCTCGGCTCGCTCGAGGTCTCGACCTCCGAGCTCACCTCGCCGTGGAACACGAAGTGGTACCGGATGACCGGTGGCGACTTCCCCGCCGACTCGCCGCCGCTCACGGTCAACCCGGTGCGCTCGGCCTGGGAGCTCGCCTGGGACGCGACCCTGCCCGCGCAGAGGCCCGTGCGGCTCACCGGCCGTTCGTGGAGCGGCGCCGCTCCGATCACCGGGGTCGACGTCAGCCTCGACGGTGGCCGCTCCTGGCGCCCTGCGGTCCTGGATCGGGTCGGTCGCCAGCAGCAAGGGTGGACCCGCTGGTCGATCCAGTGGGCGCGCCCCCGCGCGGGCAGCCACGAGCTGCTCGCGCGGGCCACGGACGCCGTCGGACGCACGCAGCCGCTCGTCGCGGCGTACAACGACAACGGCTACTTCTTCGATGCCGTCGTGCGCCACCCCGTCCGGGTGGCGTGAGCGCGGGTCAGGACCAGCAGCGCGACCACAGGCCGCGACCGCTCCGCTCGGCCCGTGCCTCGACGCGGCGGTAGGCCCGGGTGCGGGTGAAGGGGTTGCCCCGATAGACGTACGTCGTCGCGAGGCCGGCGCGCAGCTGTGCCTTGCCGACGTCGGTCCCGCGCCGCGCGACGTACCGCAGCCACCGCCCGTAGCGGTCGCGGTCGGCCTGGCTCGAGTCGGAGGTGAGGACGACCCGGGAGCCCACGGGAGCGAGCTCGGCCATCCGTGCGGAGGCGTCCGCACCGCCGCACTCGCGCTGGAAGTAGACCTCGGGGGTGTCGATGCCGAGGATCCGCACGTCGCGGATCCCGACGCCGGCGACGCGGACCTTCAGGGTGTCCCCGTCGGTCACCCGGACGACGGTCCCTGTGTGGCGCTGCACCGGGCCGCTCGACCCGGACCCGCTCGGGTCAGACGCGGGAGCCGGGGCCGGGGCCGGGGCGGGGGTCGGGGTGGTCGACTGCCCGACCAGGGGCACCGGCGCCGAGCCCGTGCACGGACACGGGTTGGACTCGCAGGCCAGCCCGTCGCCCTCGGCGTCGAGGCGGTGCGGGTCACCCGGCCCGGCGGCGAGGAAGAACGCCTGCGCGTCCGCCTGGGTGGGGAAGTCGCTGCAGTCCATGTCGGCGAAGCGCGCTGTGACGCCGGCCTGTGCCGGGACGACGCTCCCGACCAGCGCACCGGCCACGAGCACGGCGACGGTCGAGAGCAGCAGGGTGAGAGTGGTGACGAGGCGGCGCATGGACGACATGGTCGCCCGCGGACGCCCGATGCGTCCGGCGAACCGGCCAGTTGCGTAGGCTCACCCCGCCCCGGGGCGGTAGCTCAGTCGGTCAGAGCAGAGGACTCATAATCCTTGGGTCGTGGGTTCGAGCCCCACCCGCCCTACGCAGGGTCCGCGTCCTACGACGCGGGCCCCCACCACCGCTCGCGGTAGGCCCGGAGTCCGGTCCTGGCCCGCTCCAGCGCGGCGACGAGCCGGACGAGGACCGCGCCCGCCCCGGACGTCGTCCCGGCATCGCCGAGGGCCTCGAGCTCCCGGGCCAGCGCCGCTACCTCGACGGCCCCGAGGTTGGCGGCGCCGCCGGCCAGCTTGTGGGCGTGGGCGCGCAACGCGTCGGCGTCGTCCGTCTCGACGGCACACCTCAGGTCGTCGGCCACAGCGAGGCTGCTCTCCTCGAAGCGTCCCGTCACCCGCTCGAGGTATGACGTGTCGGAGGGGTCCATGTCGCGCAGCAGGTCGAGGCGGGTCAGGTCGAGCGCCCCCTCGCCGGCGAACCATCGGGCCAGGGTGCGGGTGAGCTGCTCGAGGTCGACGGGCTTGGTGAGGAAGTCGTCCATGCCGGCCGCCAGGCAGCGCTCGCGCTCGCCGGCGACGACGTTGGCCGTCATCGCGATGACGAGGGTGCGCTCCCCGTCGCCCTCGCGGGCGCGGATCTGGCGGGTGGCCTCGTACCCGTCCATGCGCGGCATCTGCACGTCCATCAGGACCAGGTCGTACGCCTCCCGCTCCAGGACCTCGAGGGCGGCGACGCCGTCCTCGGCGGTGTCGGCGGTGTGACCGAGCGCGGTCAGCATGCCGGTGGCCACCAGCTGGTTCACCCGGTTGTCCTCCACGACCAGCACCCGCAGCGGGGCCACGACCGCAGAGGACTCCGGGCGTACCGGCTCGGCCAGCGTGACCGGCTCGGCTCCCGTGGCCGGCCCGAAGACGCCGGTGAACCAGAAGCTGCTGCCGCAGCCCGCGGTGCTCGTGTAGCCGATGTCGCCGCCCATGGCCTGGGCCAGCTCGCGGGAGATCGCCAGCCCCAGACCCGTGCCGCCGAAAATCCGGGTCGTGGACGAGTCGGCCTGCTGGAACGGCGCGAAGACGTCGGTCGTCGACGAGTCGATGCCGACACCCGTGTCGTCCACCCGCACGGTCAGCCGCCAGCGGTCGGCCAGGGGGTGGACGCGCACGGACGCCCGCACGCTGCCGACGTCGGTGAACTTCACGGCGTTGGTGAGCAGGTTGGCGAAGACCTGGCTGAGCTTCGTCGGGTCCCCGCACAGCACGGCCGGGACGCCGGCGTCGTACGCCACCTCGAGCTGGAGGCCCTTGGCGGTGGCGACTCCCACGATCGGCGCGGCCACCTGGTCGAGCACGGCCCGCAGATCGAAGTCGATCTGCTCGAGGACGACCCGGCCGGCCTCGATCTTGCTGAAGTCGAGGATGTCGTTGATCAGCGAGAGCAGCAGCTGGCCGGACGTGCGGATGCCGTCGGCCAGCCGTCGCTGCTCGGCGTCGAGCCCGGTCCGCAGCAGGAGGTCGTTGAGGCCCAGCACCCCGTTGAGCGGCGTACGGATCTCGTGGCTGACGGTCGCGAGGAAGTCCGACTTCTGCTGCGAGGCCATCATCGCCGCATCGCGTGCCTCGGCCAGCGACAGCTCGGCGATCTCCCGTGCCAGCACGTGCTCGAGCTGCTGGACGACGTGGTCGAGCATGCGCTCGATCAGCTCGAAGCGCTCCAGCGGAGGAGTCGCGGTCATGACGCCGACCGCGTGCACCCGTCCGAGGTGCCGGATCGGGAAGGCGACGGAGACCCGCCGGTCGTCCCACTCCTTGGTGCCGGAACGAGCCGCGCGGGCGGCCACCTCCAGCTCGCGCGCGGCGCGCTCGGGGTGTGTCTCGTCGTCGGCGATCTCGGCGTCGCGCTGATCAGGGACCGGGTGGAGCCGGGTGAGGCGGTCGCCCTCCACGAGGAACGCCACGGCTCGTTCCCAGTCCGGCATGAGGAGCAGCAGCTCGCGCCCGCGGCCGAGGACCTGCACCAGGCTGTGGGCGTCGTTGGCGGCGCTGGCGATGCCCTGGAGGAGGTCGTACTGCGACACCTTGTCGGCCAGGTCGGCCCGCGCCTGGGTCAACGCGGTCAGCGTCGCCCGACGGTGCGAGTAGTCGCTGACCCGGTGCAGCACACCGATCAGCGTGCCGTCCTCCGCTCGGACGGCGCTCTCCCGCACCAGCACCCACCGGGTGCTGCCGTCGTGCCGCACCCACTGGCACTCGACGTCGTGCGGGTTGAAGCGGCCCTCCCGCAGTGCGACGAGGTGCGAGTGGAACTGCACCCGACCCGGCTCGTCGAGGGTGTCGAAGACCGTCAGCGAGCCGACGTCGCCCGGCTCCACGCCGTACAGCTCGGCGAGGGCGTCGTTGGCGTAGATGGTGCGACCCTCGAGGTCGAAGACCCAGATGCCGTCCGGAGACTCCTCGACGATGGTGCGGTACAGCGCATCGTTGATCCCGTTCCCGCCGTCGGCCACGAAGCCACTGTAGGGAGCGGACCGTCGTCGGGTCAGGCCTCCCCGGCGATCAGGTACGTGTCGTCCTGCCGGACGAGCTGCAGGGAGACGTCGTCGGACCTCTCGTCGCCGTTCGCCATGACGTAGTCGACGGCGTAGGTGACGGTCAGCGACTCGGGGTCGGCGGTGATCTGGCTCGGCGTCGCCGACTCGACCGTGCTCCAGAAGCCGGAGTAGCCCTCGAACCCGTTGCTGGCCTCCTGGAACTCCGGGGTCAGCATCTCGAAGGTCGCCTGCGGGTCCGAGGTCACCGTGGAGAGGTAGCCCTCGATGAACTGGGTCATCTCCCGACGGGTCGCGGGCTTGGTGGCCTCCCCGGTGGGCGACTCCTGCGTCGGTGACTCGCTGCTCGGCGACGGGTTCGACGGGCTCGACGGGCTCGACGTCTCGGAGYCGGTGCCGGAGTCGGCCGCCGGTTGCCCGGGGTCGTCCTGGAGGGACGCGACCACCAGGATCCCGACGAGCAGCGCGGCGGCCGCGGCGACGAGCCACGGCAGCACGGACCGCCGGCGTCGGGCCGACCGCGGCGCGGTGGCGATCGTCCCGGTGCGCCCGGAACGGGGAGGCGGTGCCGCCGCCGCGGCCGGGACGGCGTCCACGGGCTGCACCGGGGTGTGGGTCGTCGCCGTGGAGACCGGCACCACCTGGGYCGGGGTCTCACCGCGGCGCAGGGCGTCGAGGTGGTCGCGGACCTGCGCCATGCTCCAGCGCTGCTCCGGGTCGCGCACCATCGTGTGCTCGAGCACCTCGGCCATCGGGCCGGCGTCCGGGAGCCGCGGCGGGTCCTCATGGACGATCTTGTAGAGGCCGCCGATGAGGTTCGCGCCCACGTCGTACGGCGCGTGCCCGGCGAGGGCGTGGAAGAGCGTCGCGCCCAGCGACCAGACGTCGCTGGCCGCGGTGGCGGTCGAACCGGAGGCCACCTCGGGGGCCAGGTAGGCGGGGGAGCCGGTCACCAGGCCGGTCTGGGTGAGGCTGGCGTCGGCCAGGGCGCGGGCGATGCCGAAGTCGGTGAGCTTGGCCTGGTCCGAGGCGGTCAGCAGGATGTTCGACGGCTTGACGTCCCGGTGGACGATGTCGTGGGCGTGCGCCTCGGCGAGGGCGTCGGCGGCCTGCCACAGCAGTGCGGCGGCCTCCTCCGTGCCGAGTCGCTCGCGACGCCGGATGCGCTGCGCGAGGGTCTCGCCCTCGACGTACTCCATCACCAGCCACTGGTGGTCGTCCTCGACGACGAGGTCGTAGACGGCGACGACGTGCGGGTGGTTGAGGGCCGCAGCCAGCCTGGCCTCACGCTCCGCGCGGGCCAGGTCGGGTGCGTCCGCGCCGGGGACCATGCCGATCCGCTTCAGCGCCACCTGTCGGCCCAGGACCTCGTCGCGGCCGAGGTGCACGGCACCCGTGCCGCCACGACCGACCTCGCGCTCGAGGGTGTACCTGCCTGCGATCACGTCACGCCTTCCATAGGGGGAGATCACACATGCTAGGGGTGGCCGTCGTCTGGCAGGCTGGGGGAGAACCCCCACCGGAAGGACCACCCCCGTGTCGACCCCGAACGTCCTCGACGAGCTGGCCTGGCGAGGACTCGTCGCCCACTCGACCGACATCGATGCGCTGCGTGCCGCGCTGGCCGGGGGAAGCGTGCGGTTCTACGTCGGCTTCGACCCGACCGCGCCGAGCCTGCACATGGGCAACCTCGTCCAGCTGGTCACGGCACGCCGACTCCAGGACGCGGGGCACACGCCGTACGTCCTCGTGGGTGGTGCCACCGGCATGATCGGCGATCCCAAGGACTCAGGCGAGCGCACGCTCAACA
>NZ_JBFUMD010000002.1:0-7500 GCF_054049555.1 Nocardioides sp. P5_C9_2 | reverse complement strand
GGGAAGGCGATCTGGTGGAGCGTGGGACCCGATCTGGTAGTAGTCAAGCGATGGGGTGACGCAGGAAGGTAGCCCAGCCGTGGCGATGGTAGTCCACGGGTAAGCATGTAGGACGGGATCTAGGCAAATCCGGATTCCATATGTCTGAGATGTGACACGGAGCCGTTTGGTGAAGTGGGTGATCCTATGCTGTCGAGAAAAACCTCTAGCGAGCTACGCGCCGCCCGTACCCCAAACCGACTCAGGTGATCAGGTAGAGAATACTAAGGCGATCGAGATAACCATGGTTAAGGAACTCGGCAAAATGCCCCCGTAACTTCGGGAGAAGGGGGGCCGGATCCGTGAACCACCTTGCGTGGGGACGCGGTGATGGCCGCAGAGACCAGGCCCAAGCGACTGTTTACTAAAAACACAGGTCCGTGCGAAGTTGTAAGACGATGTATACGGACTGACTCCTGCCCGGTGCTGGAAGGTTAAGAGGACCTGTTAGACGCAAGTCGAAGCGGAGAATTTAAGCCCCAGTAAACGGCGGTGGTAACTATAACCATCCTAAGGTAGCGAAATTCCTTGTCGGGTAAGTTCCGACCTGCACGAATGGAGTAACGACTTGGGCGCTGTCTCAACCATGGACTCGGCGAAATTGCACTACGAGTAAAGATGCTCGTTACGCGCGGCAGGACGGAAAGACCCCGGGACCTTTACTATAGTTTGGTATTGGTGTTTGGTACTGCTTGTGTAGGATAGGTGGGAGACTGTGAAGGCCAGACGCCAGTTTGGTTGGAGTCAACGTTGAAATACCACTCTAGTAGTATTAGATGTCTAACCTAGGTCCGTAATCCGGATCAGGGACAGTGCCTGATGGGTAGTTTAACTGGGGCGGTTGCCTCCTAAAATGTAACGGAGGCGCTCAAAGGTTCCCTCAGCCTGGTTGGCAATCAGGTGTTGAGTGTAAGTGCACAAGGGAGCTTGACTGTGAGACAGACATGTCGAGCAGGGACGAAAGTCGGAACTAGTGATCCGGCGTCGGCATGTGGAAGCGACGTCGYTCAACGGATAAAAGGTACCCCGGGGATAACAGGCTGATCTTCCCCAAGAGTCCATATCGACGGGATGGTTTGGCACCTCGATGTCGGCTCGTCGCATCCTGGGGCTGGAGTAGGTCCCAAGGGTTGGGCTGTTCGCCCATTAAAGCGGCACGCGAGCTGGGTTTAGAACGTCGTGAGACAGTTCGGTCCCTATCCGCCGCGCGCGCAGGAAACTTGAGAAAGGCTGTCCCTAGTACGAGAGGACCGGGATGGACGAACCTCTGGTGTGCCAGTTGTCCCGCCAGGGGCACGGCTGGTTGGCTACGTTCGGAAGTGATAACCGCTGAATGCATCTAAGCGGGAAGCACGTTTCAAGATGAGGTTTCCCACCCGTTATGGGGTAAGGCCCCCCACAGAACATGGGGTTGATAGGCCGGAGGTGTACAGCAGCAATGCCTAGCCGACCGGTACTAATAGGCCGAGGGCTTGTCCCAACACCGTACATAACACATCACCACGCACTAGTGTTGTGCCCGCGTCCACATGCAGTTCCCAGACCACAAACCCACCCCGTTCYCGGGGATGGTKTGCGGGGGAACCGATACAACTGAACACGTATCACCAAGAGCTTGGAACACCCCCACCACACTGTGGTCGGGTGTGTGTGTTCCGCCAGAGTTACGGCGGCCATAGCGAAAGGGAAACACCCGGTCCCATACCGAACCCGGAAGTTAAGCCTTTCAGCGCCGATGGTACTGCAACCGAGAGGCTGTGGGAGAGTAGGACGCCGCCGGACATACATTGGGAGAGGGGCCGCCACCAGGCGGCCCCTCTTTCCCATTTCCGGGCTTTTCGTCTGGACCGGTGCCGCCCGACGCGTGCTCACCCCGAGCCGCATCGGGCCTTCGGGCGTGCACAGCCGGGCTTTGATGCGGCTCCGTGCACAGGCTCCGCCTCCGGTGGGCGCAGAGGTCGGTGGTTTCCTCCAGCCTGAGTGCTGGAGGTGATGTGCATGTCCGCACGTGCAGCGTCCGGCCCCGAGGTGGGCCGGGTGGACGACGTCAACGTCGTACGGTTGGTGGGTCGGCTCGCAGCGCCGCCCGAGGAGGTCGTGCTGCCGAGCGGGGACACGCTGTGCTCGTTCCGCGTGGTGGTGGTCCGGCCGCCGGGACACCCGTCGGCGCAGCGCGTCGACGCCCTGGAGTGCAGCACCGTGCTGGGCCGCGTGCGACGTTCGGCCACGGGGTGGGAGCCGGGGGACGTCCTCGAGGTCGCGGGATCGATCCGGCGTCGGYTCTTCCGCACCGCTGCGGGTGCTGCCTCGCGCGTCGAGGTGGAGGTCAGCTCTGCTCGGCGGGTGCGACGTGCAGCGACCGCATGAGCACGCCGAGGCTAGGTTTGGGCTGGAAGGACGTCGCCTTCTCCGGGAGGAGCCGCCCGCGGTTGATCACCCGGACCACGTCCGCGAAGTCGGGAGCGGGCAGCAGCACGGCGGACGTCGCGGTGTCCGCCAGGCCGAGTGCCTCCTCAACGCTGTGGTGGTAGGCGATCTGGGACGTGGACAAGGTGGGCACCAGGTCACGGTGCAGCCACTCGACCGGCAGCAGGCCACGGTCGGGGGCCTCGATGATCGCCCACTGCTCGCCGTCGGTGGCGGTGAGGCGGCCCGGCGCCAGGGCGCTGAGCGCCGTACCGGCGTGCGCCGTCCACGTCGTGCCGCCGGCGGCACGGGCAGCGGACAACAGCACGTCGAGCCGCACGCCGCCCAGCGTCCGATGGATTGCTCCGAGGAAGAGTCCGGTGTCGCCCTGGTCCACCAGCATCGCGAGCCCTCTGTCCCACGCCGTCCCGGGCCGCTCCTGCTGGAGTCGCAGGTAGGCCGCGTAGCGGTGGTGACCGTCCGCGATCAGTGCGGAGGACTGCGCGAGCGAGGCGTTGACCATGTCGATCTCGGCGGGTCCGTCGATGCGCCACAGGCGCTGGCGCTGGCCGGCTCGATCGGTGTACTCGCGGTGCGGGGGCGTGGTCACCAGCTCGCGGACGAAGGCCCGGATGTCGGCGGGCCCGTCGTGCACGAGCAGGATCGGTGCCGGGTTCATCTCCATCTCGAGCATCCGGTCCGCGAGCTCGTCGACCTGGACCGGGTGGATGCCCTCGTGCGGCCACACGGCACGGTCGTCGAGACCGGTGGCCCGACGGGACAGGTCGAGGGCGCCGACGAGCCCGCGGACCGTGAGACCGCCCGCGGTGTACTCGTGCAGGTAGAGAGCGGGTTCCTCGTCCGTGACGACGTGGCCCCGACGCTCCCACTCCTGCAGCCGGCCGGCCACCGCCCGATAGGGTCGCGCGAAGGCGCGTGCCGACGCCGGGTYACCGACCCGGGCGGGGGAGAGCATCATCCCCGCGAACGCAGCGAGTCCCAGTGGCTTCGCGGCGTACGGCGGCGTGACCACGGTGGCGGCGAAGTCCATCGAAGCATCGTAGGGGCCGGGGACTTCCGGCCCGGTGGGAGGGTGAGAGTGCTCAAGGCGTGCGACGGCTCGTTGCTGGAGTCCCATGACCTCGTGATGTTCGATCTCGACGGTGTCATCTACGTCAGTGGGGAGGCCATCGACGGCGTCCCGGACCGGCTGCGTCGGGTGCGGGAGGCGGGGGTGCACCTCGCCTTCGTCACCAACAACGCCAGCCGGACCCCCGAGAAGGTGGCCGGCAACCTCGTCGCGCTCGGGATCGACGCCGATGCCTCGGACGTCGTCACCTCGGCGCAGGCCGCGGCCCGGGTGGTGCGCGAGCGCTTCGGCGCCGGGGCCCACGTCCTGCTGCTCGGCGGCGCGGGCCTGGAGGCCGCGCTGGCCGCCGAGGACCTGGTGGCGCAGACCGAGCCGGATGACGACACGGTCGTGGTGGTCAGCGGCTACGGGCCGGAGGTTCTCTGGAAGGACATCATGCGCGCCGCGACGCTGGTGAAGGGCGGCCTGCCGTACGTCGCCAGCAACGCGGACATGACCATCCCCACCGACTACGGGCAGGCCCCGGGACACGGGGTGCTGGTCCGGGCGATCTCCGACTTCGCCGGGGTGGAGCCGGTCGTGGCCGGAAAGCCGTCGCGTCCGCTGCTCGACGAGACCGTACGCCGCGTGGGTGGACGACGTCCCCTCATGGTGGGGGACCGGCTCGACACGGACATCGAGGGGGCCCGCGCCGTGGGCGTCGACTCCCTGCTGGTGATGACCGGAGTGACCCACCTGGCCGAGCTGGTGGCCGCGGGCCCCGGGCTGCGTCCGACCTACGTCGCCACCGACCTCGAGGGTCTCTTCGCAGCCCAGGGAGCTCCCGAGGTGGCGGACGGATCGGCCGCACTGGGCGGTTGGACGGCACGGGTGGTCGAGGGACGGTTGCGGGTGGAGGGCTCCGGCGAGTCCTCCGACTTCTGGCGGGTGGTCGCGGTCGCCGGGTGGACCCACCTCGATGACACCGGAGAGGCGCCGTCCGTCGACGGCGTGTCGGTGCCGGACGTCCCCGGGCCGGTGTCGCACGGGTAGCGTGCGCGCCATGGACCAGCAGCACGAGGACGAGCAGCACCAGCACGCGCAGGGCGAGCTCGGGCAGGGCGAGGACGGCGCGACCGGCGTCGCCGAGGTCGACGCGGTGCTGGCCTCGCTGGACGGCCTGTCGGACACCCCGGTGGCCGAGCACGTGGCGGTCTTCGAGGACGCCCATGAGCGACTCCGCCGTGCGCTCGACGCACCGTCGGGCTGACGGCGATGCCTCCCCGCCGGCTCCGGCTCGACGCGGAGCTCGTCCGCCGTGGCCTGGCCCGCTCGCGTGAGCACGCCAGCGAGCTGATCGCCGACGGACGGGTCAAGGTCAGTGGCGCGGTCGCGACCAAGCCGGCCACGGGCATCACCACGGACGTCGCGATCGTCGTACGCGAGGATCCCGACCGACCCGAGTACGTCTCCCGCGGCGGGCACAAGCTCGCCGGAGCGCTGGCGGCGTTCGCCGATCACGGGATCACCGTCGAGGGCAAGCGGTGCCTGGACGCGGGTGCCTCGACGGGAGGGTTCACCGACGTCCTGCTGCGCCACGGCGCGCGGGAGGTGGTCGCCGTCGACGTGGGCTACGGCCAGCTCGCGTGGTCGCTGCAGAGCGACGACCGGGTCGTGGTGCACGACCGCACGAACATCCGCGAGCTGACGCTCGACCTGGTCGGCGGGCCCGTCGACCTCGTGGTGGGTGACCTCTCGTTCATCTCCCTGGAGCTGGTCCTCGACCCGCTCCTCTCCGTCACCGCGCCGGACGGAGAGCTGGTGCTGATGGTCAAGCCGCAGTTCGAGGTGGGCAAGGAC
Organism: Nocardioides sp. P5_C9_2; assembly: GCF_054049555.1. Taxonomy (NCBI): domain Bacteria; kingdom Bacillati; phylum Actinomycetota; class Actinomycetes; order Propionibacteriales; family Nocardioidaceae; genus Nocardioides; species Nocardioides sp. P5_C9_2. Next base: position 2,126 of record NZ_JBFUMD010000002.1, on the reverse strand, counting down.
CGGGTCGGCAAGGGAGGCGTCGTGCGGGACCTCGCCCTGCGCGCCGAGGCCGTGACGACCATCGCGGCGGCCGCGGCACGGCATGGCTGGGGGGCCGTCGCGGTCACCACCAGCCCGTTGCCGGGGCCCTCGGGCAACGTGGAGTTCTTCCTCCTGCTGCGGCGGGGGCCCGCCGCCGTCGGCGGCGAGGAGATCACTGCCGAGGTGCAGCGCTCCGGATCGCTGGGGGTACCGGGTGAGAGGGTGGGCGAATGACCGACACGACCGCCCCCGCGCCGACGCCGGACGACGTACGCCGGGTGCTCGTGCTGGCGCACACGGGTCGTCCCGAGGCCCGCGACGTCGCCCGCGCGTGCGTGGCCGCCCTCACCGGTCACGGCATCGTGGTCCGGCTGCTGTCCGAGGAGGCCGCCGACCTCGACCTGGCGCCGGGCTGCGGTCTGCCGGCCGTCGAGCTCGTCGACGCCGCCCAGGAGGCGGGCGAGGGCTGCGAGCTCGCCCTGGTGATCGGCGGCGACGGCTCCATCCTGCGTGCCGCCGAGATGACGCACACCAGCGGGACACCGCTGCTGGGGGTCAACCTGGGTCACGTGGGCTTCCTGGCGGAGGCCGAGCAGGACGACGTGGAGTCGACCATCGACGCGATCGTGGCCCGTCGCTACGCCACCGAGGAGCGGCTGACCCTCGACGTCAGCGTCTACCACGACAAGGAGCTCGTCGCGGAGACCTTCGCGCTCAACGAGGCCAGCGTGGAGAAGGCGGCCCGGGAGCGGATGCTCGAGGTGGTGGTCGAGATCGACGGCCGCCCCCTCTCCCGCTGGGGTTGCGACGGGGTCGTGTGCGCCACCCCGACCGGGTCGACCGCCTACAACTTCAGCGCGGGCGGACCCGTCGTGTGGCCCGGTGTGGAGGCGCTGCTGATGGTCCCGATCAGCGCCCACGCACTCTTCGCGCGACCCATGGTCGTGGCCCCGACGAGCGTCCTCGCGGTCGAGCTCCTCGCCACCACCCAGGGTGCCGGCGTGCTGTGGTGCGACGGGCGACGTCCCGTGGACCTGCCCCCCGGGGCGCGCATCGAGGTCCGGCGCGGCAAGCGGTCGGTCCGCCTCGTCCGCCTCCACCAGGCACCGTTCACCGACCGTCTCGTCGCGAAGTTCGACCTGCCCGTCGAGGGCTGGCGCGGCACGGCCGAGCGGCGCCGTCGCGAGGTCGTCCCCGTCGGGGAGGGCAGTGTCGATGTTTGAGGAGATCCGCATCAGCTCGCTGGGCGTGATCGAGTCGTCGACCCTCGAGCTGGGTCCGGGGCTGACCGTCATCACCGGTGAGACCGGCGCCGGCAAGACCATGGTCGTGACCGCGCTCGCCCTGCTGCTCGGCGGGCGCGCCGACACGGGTGCCGTCCGCTCCGGATCCCAGCACGCACGCGTGGAGGGTGTCGTCGAGGCGAGCACCCTGCCCGCCTTCCTCGCCGCCGTCGACGAGCTGGGTGGGGACACCGAGGACGGGCGGGTCGTCGTCGCCCGCAACATCGCTGCAGAGGGACGCTCCCGCGCCTGGGTGGGGGGTGCCTCCGTGCCCGTGTCCCGGATGGCCGACGTGACCGAGCCCCTCGTGGCGGTCCACGGCCAGTCCGACCAGCACCGCCTGCTCAGGGCGGGAGCCCAGCGCGACGCGCTCGACCGGTTCGCCGCCGGTGCCGTCGACGGGCTCCTGACCCAGTGGCAGCGCCTGCACGCCGAGCTCACGACCGTCGAGCGCGACCTCGACGACGTCGTCACCCACGCCCGTGAGCGTGCCCTCGAGGCGGACCGGCTCCGCTTCGGCCTCACGGAGATCGAGCAGGTCTCTCCGGAGCCCGGCGAGGACGCCGCCCTCGCGGCCGAGGAGTCACGACTGGGCTACGCCGACACCCTGCGCACCGCCGCCGAGCAGGCTCGCGAGGCCCTCTCGAGCGACGAGGACGCCCCCGACGCGCTCGCCACCACCGCCACCGCGAGGACCCTGCTCGAGGGCGTCCGTGACCACGACCCCGAGGCCGGGGAGCTGGCYGACCGCCTGGCCGAGCTCACCTACCTGCTGTCCGACCTGGCGGCCGACGTGGCGTCGTACGCCTCCCGGCTCGAGGT
>NZ_JBFUMD010000001.1:0-27990 GCF_054049555.1 Nocardioides sp. P5_C9_2 | reverse complement strand
GTCACGGAAGTCCCCCAGCGTCCGTGCCAGCCAGCGCAGCTCGCCGGCGACGTGCGCGGCGACGTCGCCGTCGAGCAGGGGACCGTACGCCTTCAGGCCCGCCCGGATGCGTCGGGTCGCGACCCGCGCCCGGTGCACACCGTCCGGCTTGCCCCGACGGATCTCGCTGTCACGGCGGGCCAGCTCGGCGCGTTGCTCGACGAGCAGCCTCGTCAGCACCCGACCGGCCGGTCGGCCGGGCCTGGGACGCCGCGCTCGGGGCGGTCGCGGGACGCGGTCCCCCCACACCCGCTCCACCTTGCGCTGCACCTCGCTGAGCCCGACGCCCCGGTCGGCGAGCATCCGGGTGGCCGCCTCCAGCAGCGCCGGGTCCCCCGTGACGAGCTCGAGCTCCCACTCCCGCCACTCGACCGGGGTCGACCCCTCCTCCGCGCGGCATCCGCTGACGCGATCGTCGGCCAGCTCCGCCAGGTCGGTCCCATCGGCGCCCACCAGGCGGTAGGTCGTCCGCCGGGTGTCGATGGTGGCCATCGCGATCAGGTCGGCACCCCGGGTCCACGCGCCCACCGCCTCACGCAGCGGCTTCGGCACCACGTGCCGGGCACGGGCGAGCGGCAGGTGGACCTCGTCGCGCCCGTCGCCGGCCGGGACCTTGAGGTGCCAGCCCTCGTCGGATCCGCCCTCCCGGCGGCGCAGCGTGACCCCCGCAGCCATCAGCGACAGCTCGGCGGTGTCGAAGTAGACGGCGACCAGGTCGTCGGTCCCCGCGTGCTCGACCGAGACCACTCCGGGCAGGCCGGTGAGGTCGGGCACCTCCGCGTCCGCGGCAGGCGACCAGGTCAGCTCGACCTCGTGGTGGTCCGGCACACCCGAGATCTACCACATCGGGTGAGCGGGTGACCTCGTCCTTCCGGGACTAGTCGACCGGGTCCCCGCCGGGTCAGGAGGGGTGCCCGCCGGGCACCGGGGTGCCGGGCTCGTAGGGCTGTCGGGTGAGGATGAAGGTGCCCACGTCGAGGTGGGAGACGGACCCGTCGTCGCGACGTACGACGTGCAGCTCCTCCCCCGCGTGGTAGCCGCGGGTCCCGACCACCCGGCCGTCGGCGTCGGCGAAGCGCCACAGTTCCACGTCGCGCCGGCGGGCGACCAGGTCACCGCGCTCGCAGGCGAAGACGTAGGGGGTCGCCCCCCAGTGCCAGATGCCCAGGGCGTCCTCGAAGGGCGCCGGCACCCCGTCGTTGGGCCGCCACACGGGCGGCAGCGTCGGCTCGCACCGCTCGAGCTCCTCGAGCAGTGCGGCCCCGAAGGCGGCGACCGGCACGCCGCCGGTGGCATTCACCAGCCCCACGACACCGGTACGCCGGGTGCGGTCGACGAGGCAGATCGCGTGGAAGCCGGGCATCGAGCCGCTGTGACCCACCAGGGTGCCCGCCCCGCCGCGGAACACCTGGAACCCGAGGCCGTGGGCGTAGGCGAGGCCGCTCGACTCCTCCCCCGCCTGCGGCGTGAAGGCCTGGGCCAGCAGGTCGGCCGACAGGACGTCGTCGTGGCCCCCGAGCAGGAAGGTGCAGTACGTCGCGAGGTCGGTGACGGTGCTCCACACCTGCCCGGCGGGTGCCATCGCGGCGGTGTCGGGCAAGGGCTCGGGGATCAACGTCTGCGCGTAGGGATGCACCGACCAGCCGAGCGCGTGGGCACCCGACGCCTGGTAGGAGGTGCGGGTCATGCCGAGCGGCACGAGGATCCTCTCCCGGACCACCTCCCACCACGTCTGCCCGCGCTGCCGGGCCACCACCTCACCGAGGAGCCCGTAGCCGAGGTTGGAGTAGTGGAACCGCCGGTCGGGGTCGAACGCCGCCGCCGTGCCGTCGTTGGCTGCGGCGAGCTCCTCGAAGGTCCCACCCTCGGTCCGCTCCCACCACGACCCGGCAGGCTCGGCCTGCAGGCCGCCTGAGTGCGCGAGGAGCTGGCGGATCGTGCGGTCGGCGTACCCGACCTCGCCGAGCACGTCGGAGGCCGGCGCGTCGAGGGACAGCACGCCCTCGTCGACGAGCTGCAGGACCAGCACGGCGGTCAGGGTCTTGGTGATCGAGCCGACCTTGTACTGCGTGTCGACGACCTCTCCGGGCACGTCGCCCACGCCGTCGGCCCAGGCGAGGCCGCCGCCACGCACGACACCGGCGACGATGGAGGGCACATGCCCGTCGGCCTGGGCCGTGGCCAGACGCCAGCGGAGCCGTCGCGCGGTGTGGTCGGTGACGACGTCGGACTCCGCGGTCATTCGGCGAACGCCTCGGGGGGCGGGCACGCGCAGACCAGGTTGCGGTCGCCGTAGGCCTGGTCGATCCGGGCCACCGGCGGCCAGTACTTGTCCGGGTCCACCCCGCTGGGGAAGACGCCCACCTCGCGGGAGTAGGCGCGGTCCCACTCGCCGACGAGGGCACGGGCCGTGTGCGGGGCGTGGCGCAGCGGGGAGTCCTCGGGGCTCCAGGTCCCGGCCTGGACCTGGGCGATCTCCTCCCGGATGGCGATCATGGCGTCGCAGAAGCGGTCGATCTCGGCGAGGTCCTCGGACTCGGTCGGCTCGACCATCAGGGTGCCGGCGACCGGGAACGACATGGTCGGTGCGTGGAAGCCGTGGTCGACGAGCCGCTTGGCCACGTCGTCGACGCTGACGCCGGAATCCTTGGTCAGGCCGCGCACGTCGAGGATGCACTCGTGGGCCACCAGGTTGCCGTGACCGCGGTAGAGCACCGGGTAGTGCTCCTGCAGGCGGTGCGCGACGTAGTTGGCGCTGAGCACCGCCACCGCGGTCGCCCGGGCGAGCCCGGGCCCGCCCATGAGCCGGATGTAGGCCCACGAGATGGGCAGGATGCCCGCCGAGCCGTACGGCGCCGCGCTGATCGCGCCGATGCCCTCGCGCTTGTCCTCCTCGGGGTGCATCGGGTGCGAGGGGAGGTACGGCGCGAGGTGCTCGCGCACCGCGACCGGGCCSACGCCSGGKCCGCCGCCGCCGTGCGGGATGCAGAAGGTCTTGTGSAGGTTSAGGTGCGASACGTCGCCSCCGAACTCACCCGGCCGGGCGTGGCCGAGCAGCGCGTTGAGGTTGGCGCCGTCCACGTACACCTGGCCACCGTGGCCGTGCACGATCTCGCAGAGCTCGGTGATGGTGTCCTCGTAGGCCCCGTGCGTCGACGGGTAGGTCACCATGATCGCGGCCAGTGTCTCGGAGTGGGTGTCGCACGCGGCCCGCAGGTCGTCGAGGTCGACGGCGCCGTCGTCGCCGGCCTTGACGACCACCACCTTCATCCCCGCCATCACCGCGGACGCGGCGTTGGTGCCGTGGGCGGACGACGGGATGAGGCACACGTTGCGTGCCTCCTCCCCGCGCCCGCGGTGGTAGCCACGGATGGCCAGCAGGCCGGCCAGCTCGCCCTGCGACCCGGCGTTGGGCTGGATCGAGACGCGGTCGTAGCCGGTCACCTCGGCCAGCCACCCCTCGAGGTCGTCGACGAGCTGGCGGTAGCCGGCCGCGTCCTCTGCCGGGGCGAAGGGGTGCAGGTCGGCGAAGCCCGGCAGGCTGATGGGCTCCATCTCGGTGGTGGCGTTGAGCTTCATCGTGCAGGAGCCGAGCGGGATCATGCCCCGGTCGAGCGCGTAGTCGCGACCGGACAGACGCCGCAGGTAGCGCAGCATCTGCGTCTCGCTGTGGTGGCTGGAGAAGACCTCGTGGGTGAGGTACGCCGTCGCGCGGCGCAGGTCGGCGGGCAGTCCCTCGGCCACGTCCTCGTCGACCCCGAGGGCCGCGACGCCGAACGCGCGGAGCACGCTGGCCACGGTGGCCGGGGTGGTGCACTCCGAGATGCTGAGGCCGACCCGGTCGCCGTCGACCAGGCGCAGGTGGAGGCCGAGGCTGCGGGCCGCCGCGACGACGTCGGCCGCGCGGCCGGGGACGACGGCGGTGAGCGTGTCGAAGAAGGTGTCGTTCTCGAGCTCCACTCCCCCGGCCCTCAGCGCGCCGGCGATGCGGCCCGCGGAGCGGTGCGTGCGCTGGGCGATCTCCCGCAGCCCGTCGGGACCGTGGTAGACGGCGTACATCGAGGCGACCACGGCGAGGAGCACCTGCGCGGTGCAGATGTTGGAGGTCGCCTTGTCGCGACGGATGTGCTGCTCGCGGGTCTGCAGGGCGAGCCGGTAGGCCGGGCGGCCCTCGGCGTCCACCGAGACGCCGACGAGGCGACCCGGCAGGTGGCGCTCGAGGCCCGCGGCCACCGCCATGTAGCCGGCGTGCGGACCCCCGTAGAAGAGCGGGACCCCGAAGCGCTGCGAGGACCCGACCACCACGTCGGCGCCGAGCGTTCCGGGGGCCTCGAGGACGACGAGTGCCAGCAGGTCGGCGGCCACCACGGCCAGCGCGTTGCGCTCGTGCGCGGCCTCGATGACGGGGCGCGGGTCGAGCACCCGTCCGGACGCTCCGGGGTACTGCACGAGGACGCCGGAGAGCTCCCCCTCGGGCAGCCCGTCGGTCAGGTCGGCGACGACCACGTCGATCCCCATGGCGTCGGCCCGGGTGCGCACCACGTCGATCGTCTGCGGGAGGGCGTCGGCGTCCACGACGAACGGGCCGCTCGCCTTGCGGTTGCCCCGGCGGACGAGGGTCATGGCCTCGGCGGCCGCGGTGCCCTCGTCGAGCAGCGACGCGTTGGCGGTGGGCAGCCCGGTCAGGTCGCCGATGACGGTCTGGAAGTTGATGAGGGCCTCGAGCCGGCCCTGGGAGATCTCCGGCTGGTACGGCGTGTAGGCGGTGTACCAGCTGGGGTCCTCGAGGACGTTGCGACGGATCACCGGAGGGGTGATGGTCGCGTGGTAGCCCAGCCCGATCATCGCCTCAGCGGGACGGTTGAGCCCGGCGATGCGACGCAGGTCGCGCGCGGCCACGTCCTCGGTGAGCGCCGGCGGCAGGTCGAGCTCGGCGCCCGCGCGGATGCCGCCGGGGACGGCGGCCTCCATGAGCGCGTCGAGGCTGTCGAAGCCCAGCTGCTTGAGCATCACCTCGACGTCGGGCTCGCGCAGGCCGATGTGGCGCTCGACGAACGGTGCGGTGGTGAGGTCGGACGAATCCGTCATGGAGGCTCCCTGGGTCGCGGTCAGCGGGCCTCCCCCTCTGTCGTCCCCCGATGGGGTCCTCCAGAGCTGCCTGGTCTGCACGGTCCGGGTGCCTGAGAGGTTCCGGGGAGGAATTGCCCCTTCGGCGCTTGCCCGGCCGAGGGCCGGGCGAAGACTCTCCCGTGCGGGATCATCAGCACCCCGAATCTACCAGCGACCGGGCCACGACCCGACTCGGACGCGATGATGGGCCCGTGAGCCCTCCCCAGGTCCTGGTCGCCGGTCCCGTCTCGTGGAACCGCGTCGTCCATCTCGACGCGCTTCCCGAGCCCCGCCCGCACACCGTCCTTGCCCGCCACCACGTCGACACGCTCGGGGGCACGTCGGCCGGCAAGGCACTGCACCTCGCGGCACTGGGGGTCGAGGTCACGCTGGCCACGGTGCTCGGCGAGGACCGCGAGGGCGACCTGGCACGGGGCGCCCTGCGCCACCCCTCCCTCACCGTGCTGGCCGGCAGGTCGCCCGGGGGCACCGAGCAGCACCTCAACCTCATGGACGACCGGGGTGGACGGGTGTCGATCTACCTGCGCCTGCCCGACCTGGAGGAGCCCGTGCCCGCCCCGGACGCCCTGGCGGCGCTCGGCACCTGCGACGTCGCCGTGCTGGACCTTGCGGAGGTCGCCCGACCGCTCCTCGCCCGGGCCCGCGCCGCGGGTCGGCCGGTGTGGTGCGACGTGCACGACTACGACGGGACGGCGGCCTTCCACCGCGACTGGGTGGACGCGGCGGACGTGCTGTTCCTCAACGACGACGGGATGGCCGACCCGCTGCCCTTCATGCGGGCCCGGGTGGCCGCTGGCACCTCGCTGGTCGTCTGCACCCGGGGTGCGCAGGGGGCGACCGCGGTGACGGCGACCGAGGAGCTGCACGTCCCCGTCCGGCCGGTGGCCGACGTCGTGGACACCAACGGAGCCGGCGACGCGTTCTTCTCCGGTGTCCTGGAGGCGACACTGGCCGGGCACGGCCTTGCGCAGGCGATGGAGGCAGGGCACCGACAGGCCGCGGTGTGCCTGCGCTCACCCGGTCTCGCTCCCCTGGACACGGCCTCCTGAGACGTACGACGGGCCCGGAGCGTCTGCTCCGGGCCCGTCGTCGTGTCTGCGATGCGGTGCTCAGCCGGTCTGGCGGGCGGCCCGTCGAGCGGCGAGCTCGTCGCTCGGCGCGGGCGCGTCCTGCGCGGTGCGCTCGCTGGGCAGCTCGGCGAGGGTGCCCTCGATCTCGCGCCACACGCCTCCGATGGCGATGCCGAAGACGCCCTGGCCGCCCTGGAGCAGGTCGATGACCTCGTCGTTGCTGGTGCACTCGTAGACGCTGGCGCCGTCGCTCATCAAGGTGACGCGGGTCAGGTCGTCGGTGCCACGCTCGCGCAGGTGGGCCACCGCGGTGCGGATCTGCTGCAGCGAGATGCCGGCGTCGAGCAGGCGCTTGACGACCTTGAGCAGCAGGATGTCGCGGAAGGAGTAGAGGCGCTGCGTGCCGGACCCGGACGCGCCCCGCACGGTGGGCTCGACGAGACCGGTGCGGGCCCAGTAGTCGAGCTGGCGGTAGGTGATGCCGGCCGCGTTGCAGGCCGTCGGCCCGCGGTAGCCGGTGTCGCTGGGGAGCGGCGAGACGTCATCGGTGAAGAGCAGACCCTGCTCGTCGGCGGTCTCGGCGGCCTGGGCTGCCTCAGCACCCACGCGGTCCTGCTCGTTCTCGTTCGAAACCACGACGACCCTCCACGGTCTACTCCTCCACTGGGCGTAGCTCCGGGGGAAAGGCGGCTGCGGGGAAGGGCAACCACACGGGTGGAGTTACAGCGAAGAACTTCAACCTATGCCTGCGGTGGAGGGTGGTCAAACATCTCGGCGGCGTGTCCAAACCCTCAACCTCAGGTTGAGGGTCAGACTTCCGGCTGCTCGAAGTCCTCGGGCGACACGTGGTCGAGGAACTCCCGGAAGGCCTCGACCTCGTCCTCCTGCTCGGCGGGCACGGCGAGGCCGGCTTCGTCCAGCACCCCCTCGGCGCACACGATCTTGGCACCGGTGCGCAGGGCCAGGGCGATGGAGTCGGACGGGCGCGCGCTGACGACCTGACCTGACGCGAAGACGAGCTCGGCGTAGAAGACGCCGTCCTTGACGTCGGTGACCCGCACCTCGCTCAGCTGCTGGCCGGTGGCCTCGAGCACGTCCTTCATGAGGTCGTGGGTGAGTGGTCGCGGCGGCACGACTCCCTGCTGGGCGAAGGCGATCGCCGTCGCCTCCACCGCCCCGATCCAGATGGGCAGGTAGCGCTCGCCGGAGGCCTCCCGCAACAGCACGATGGGCTGGTTGGAGGGCATCTCGACGCGGACTCCGATGACGTCTACTTCGCGCACGTCCTCACCCTACTCCCGGTCCAAGAGCGGTCCGGGAGGGCGGTCAGCGACGGCGCAGGCCGGTCTTGACCAGCGTGGCGTGCAGGCGCACCGACAGCGCCGCGATCTCGGTCACGGCGTCGGCCGCGCGCCCCCGGGCGGCCGCGTCGCGACCCCGCTCGAGGGGCGCGACGACCTGCTCGACCAGGCCCACCTCGCGGTCGGCGGCGGTCTTGAAGGCACGCAGGTGTCGCGGCTCGAAGCCGAAGTCGGCCAGCTCGCGAGCCGTCTGGGCGACGACCAGCGCGTCGGTGTCGTAGTGCCGGGTCCCGGTGCGCGGGGCGATGAGGCCGAACTGCTCGAGCTGGGTGAGGAGCTCGTCGGAGACCTCGGCGATCTTCAACAGCTCCATCCGCGAGAGACGGACGTCGCTGGTGCGCGCGAAGGACTCCGGCGACGGCAGTCCGTCCGCCGCCAGCGACACCTGGGGGACGGTGGGTACGACGCCCTCGATCGGCGGCGGCTCCAGGCCACGGTCGATGGCGTCGAGGTGCTCCCCGATCACCTTGAGCGGCAGGTAGTGGTCACGCTGCATGCGCAGCACGTAGCGCAGCCGCTCGACGTCGTCGGTGGAGAACTTGCGGTAGCCGGCCGGCGTCCGCTCGGGCTTGATGAGCCCCTTGTCCTCGAGGAACCGGATCTTGGGGATCGTCACGCCCGGGAAGTCGGTGCGCAGCTGCTCGAGGACCTGCCCGATGTTCATCCGGCCGCGCGAGAGCGACCCGGACGCTGGTCCCGAGGACGCCGGCGAGGAAGGGGCGGACACCGATCAGCTGCCCGCGGCGCCGGAGAAGAACACGAGGCGGTACTTGCCGATCTGGACCTCGTCACCGTCGGTCAGCCGTACGGAGTCGATGCGGTCCCGGTTGACGTAGGTGCCGTTGAGGCTGCCCACGTCGCTGACCGTGAACTCGTTGCCGTTGCGACGGAACTCCGCATGACGGCGGGAGACGGTCACGTCGTCGAGGAAGATCTCGCTGTCGGGGTGCCGACCGGCACCGACCAGGTCGGTGTCGAGGAGGAAACGACTGCCGGCGCTCGGCCCGCGCTGGACCACCAGGAGGGCGTGGCCCTCCGGCAGCGCATCCACCGCTGCTGCGTCGACGGGGCTCAGCTGCCGGTCCGAGGACTCGACGGTAGGCACTCCGAAGGTGATGGTCGCGGTCGCGTCGCCCGCGGCTCGCCCACCCCCGGACGCGGCACTCGTGTCCTCCGCGGGCACCAGTCGGGTGCCGCACTGGGCGCAGAAGCGCGCGTCGTCCGGGTTCTGCTTGCCACAGGCGGTACAGAACGGCATGAACCCTCCTCGGGGGCTGAGACCTGACGATACTGGGAACCGCCAACCCTCAGGCGGGGCCTGAGGTTGACGGTTGTGACGAACCTACCAGCCGGTGGCGCGAGTGGGAGCCTCAGCCCTCGAGGCCGGACTGATATGCCGCGGCATCGAGCAGTCCGTCGACCTGGGCGGGGTCGGAGGGCACGAGCTCGAAGAGCCACCCGGCGGCGTACGGGTCGGTGTTGACGAGCTCGGGAGTGGCGTCGAGTGCGTCGTTGCGGGCCACGACCTCGCCGGTGAGCGGTGCGTAGATGTCGCTCACCGACTTGGTGGACTCCAGCTCACCGCAGGTCTCGCCGCCGGTCACCTGCTCCCCCGTCTCGGGCAGCGACACGTAGACGATGTCGCCGAGCGCGTCCTGCGCGAAGTGGGTGATCCCGATGCGGACCGAGCCCTCGGTCTCGCCGGGGATGCGCACCCACTCGTGCTCGCTGGTGTACTTCAGGTCCTCGGGGTACACGGTGTCTCCTCGGTTGCTGGTCGGTGACGATGGACGATGGACGATGGACGATGGACGGGCAGGCTACTGGTCGGGGTCGGCCTCGGCGGTGACGGGTCGCACGGGGTCGCGGACGCTGGTGATGTCGAGCGAGTCGAGCTCGTCGACCTCCACGGTGGCGCCGTCGTACTGCTCGAGGGTCTCGATCGGTCCGCTCGCGAAGGTGAGGCCGCCGTGCAGCGAGTGCGGGTCGCCGATGACGTCGATGACGTACGGCGGCTCGAGGAGGTTGCCGTCGAGCTCGATGCCGCCGACCGCCTCGTTGAAGGAGCTCTGGGCGACCACGCGGTGCGCGTCGTTGAACTCGATCGCCTCGGCGTCGGCCGTGCGCATCTCCTGGACGATGTCGAGCAGCGAGCCGACGCTCACCGGTCCGGCCCCCTCCTCGATGGTGATCCGGATGCCCGGCCCGGTCACGGGCACGAGGCCGGCCAGGATGTTGAGGGTGCGGGCCCGCTGCTGGGTCTGGGAGAGGGCCGCCTCGCGGCTGGTGTTCTCCGAGCGGAGCTCGTCGCGGGTCTGCTCGAGGCGGTCACGCTCGCGCCGCGCCCGCTCGGCGGTGCCGGTGAGGGCGTTCAGGATCTCGATGAGGTCCTGCTCCCGCAGGCCCGCGTAGGTGTTGTCCTGCTCGTTGTTGCGCACCTGGGCGACGGAGGCGAAGCCGAGCACCGCGAGCAGCACCGCCACCACCACCTGGGCCCGGGAGCCGTGGCGCAGGGTGAACGCGAGCCGCTGGCGACCGGCGTCGTCCTCGTCCGGCGTGGGCAGCCCGGGGCTGCGCCCGTCGTGGTGGGAGCCCGGCTCGGGCGTGGTCTCAGGCATGGAAGAGGTGGCGCCGGATGGCGGCGACGTTGGAGAAGATCCGGATCCCGAGCACGACGATGACGCCGGTCGACAGCTGGCTGCCGACCCCGAGCTTGTCGCCCATGTAGACGATGAGTGCGGCGATGACGACGTTGCTGATGAAGGAGACGACGAAGACCTTGTCGTCGAAGATGCCGTCGAGGAAGGCCCGCAGGCCGCCGAAGACGGCGTCGAGGGCGGCCACCACGGCGATCGGCAGGTAGGGCTCGAGGCCGAGCGGGACGTCGGGGGCGAAGACGAGGCCTGCGAGCACGCCGAGCAGGAGTCCGAGCGCTGCGATCACGGCGTGACCTCCTCCTCCGTGTTGGCCGGGTTGTCCGAGGACTTCTCGGCGACGTCGCGCAGCGGGCGCAACGTGCTCGCCGGGAGTCGGACCATGGTGACATTCTCGGCCTCGTAGCCGAAGCCGAGGGTGTTGACGAGGCCGAACCATGCCTGTCCCTGGCTGGTCTCGAGCAGCCGGGCCTGGAGGGTGGCGTTGTCGCCGACGGCCTCCACGACGTACGGCGGGGTGAGCGGGCGGCTGTTGACGAGGATGGCCCGCCCGGTGTTGCGGATCCCGCTGAGCGCGGTGAGCCGGATCCCGTTGATGGCGATCGCCTCGGCACCGGCCTGCCACAGCCCGTCGACCAGGGTCGCCAGGTCCTCGTCGCGGACCTCGTCGTTGGGGTCGTCGCTCTGCGGATTCGTGACGGTGATCCGCACGCCCTCACCGCGGACCGGGACAAAACCGGTGAGCACCTCGAGGCGGCGTACGCGCGCGTCGAGGTCGTCGGTCTGGGTGGCGAGGGTGTCGTTGCGCTCCTGTGCTGCGATCCGCGACTCGCTCAGGGAGCTGATGTCGCGCTGGAGGGCGGCGACCTCGCCGCGCCCCTCGTCGATCTTGGAGACCAGGGTCGCTCGACCCAGCTCCTGGACGTCGGCGTCCCGCGACGTCTGCACCCCGGCCACGGTGACCAGGAGCCCGAAGCTGCCGACGATGAGCAGGGTGGTCCAGGCGCGCCCCGGCGTGGCGGTGGACTCCCCCCGCTCCGCCTTGCGGCCGGCCACGTGGGCGTAGTCCTCGTCCATCGAACGCGCGGTGATGAGCGTGAGCAACGGCGTGGTGACGTGCTCGGGCAGCTCCGGCGGCCGTTCGGAGGGGGTCAGGTCAGGCATCGCGGCGGACCCTGGGCGGTCGTCGTTCGGTGTCGCGCACCAGCGTGCGGACCTGCCAGGCGTACAGGACACCGGCCCACCAGTAGAGCCCGATCCCCCAGAACGCGAACGCCCAGCCGAACACCCGGGCCAGCATCGGGACCGCACCGTCGCCCTCGCCGAGCAGGAGGAGCGGGAAGGCGTAGAGCAGGTTGAACGTCGCGGCCTTGCCCAGGAAGTGAACCGGCAGGGCGCTGTAGCCGCGCGTGCGCAGGATGGGCACCAGACCCCACAGCAGCAGGTCGCGCAGCGGCAGGATGATGGCGACCCACCACGGGACGATGTCGCGCATGGCGAGGCCCACCACGACCGCCAGGATGTAGAGTCGGTCGGCGACGGGATCGAGGATCTCCCCCAGGCTGGAGCGTTGGTCGAGCCGGCGCGCGAGGTAGCCGTCGAGCCAGTCGGTGATCCCGGAGACCATGAGCAGGGCCAGCGCCAGGGCGTCGGCCTCGGGACCGAGGACGAGCCACAGGAACACGGGCACCCCGGCCAGCCGGGCCATGCTGAGCAGGTTGGGGACCGTCCACACGCGTGAGCGGTGGGTCTGCTCCTGCACGGAATCGCCTGCCATCGGATGAGTCGGGGTCACGTCGATCTCACCCTATCCAGCGGACGTCGCGCGGACGGTCACGACTCGACGGCACTCGACCCGGCCTCGTGGTGGGACCCGTCGCGGATCACGCCGACCAGCTCCTCGAGCACGTCCTCGAGCGTGACGAGCCCGAGCACCTGGCCGTCGCGGCGCACGACGCGTGCCATGTGGGCGCCGCGCAGCTGGAGGCTCTCGAGGGCCTCGTGCAGCAGGTCGTCGGGCCCGACGGTGGCGAAGGGGCGCACCCACTTGTCGTCGACCGGGCGCTGGCGTCGCTCCTCGTCGCTCTCGAGCACGTCCTTGATGTGGAGGTAGCCGACGAGCGTGCCGTCGGGCTCGGCGACCGGGAAGCGGCTGAAGCCCGTGGCCGCGCACAACGACTCCACGTCGGCCGCCGTCGACCCGCGCAGCACGGTGGCGAGACCCTCGACCGGCATCAGGACCGTCGTCACCGTCTTCTCGGTGAAGCCCAGGGCGCCGGCGAGGCGGTCGTACTCGTCGGCGGCGATCATGCCCTCGCCCCGCGACTCCTCGACCAGGGCGGCGACCTCCTCGCGGGTGTAGCTCGAGCTGACCTCCTCCTTCGGCTCGACCCGGATGAGTCGCAGGATGCCGTTGGCGGCGAGGTTGAGCAGCAGGATGACCGGTCGCAGCACGGTGACGATGACCATCATGGGTGGGCCGAGCAGCAGCGCTGCCCGGGTGGGTCCGGCGAGTGCGATGTTCTTGGGGACCATCTCGCCCAGGACCACGTGCAGGTAGACGACGATGGACATCGCCACCACGAAGGACACCGGGTGCAGGGCCGCCTCCGGGACGCGCAGCGCGTGGAACACCGGCTCCAGCAGGTGCGCCACGGCCGGCTCGCCGACGGCACCGAGGCCCAGCGAGCAGACCGTGATGCCGAGCTGGGCCCCTGCCATGACCAGGGAGACCTGCTCCATGGCTCGCAGCGCGGTGCGCCCGGCCCGGGATCCGGCCTGGGCCAGCGGCTCGATCTGGCTGCGGCGCGCCGACAGCAGCGCGAACTCCGCGCCCACGAAGAAGGCGTTGAGGACGAGGAGCACGATGGCCACGACGACTCCGGTGACGTCACCCACGGTCGTCCACCTCCGTGGCCGCATCGTGGCCCGCGCCGGACGGCTCGTCGAGGGTGACCAGCCGCAGCTCGAGACGGTCGATGCGCAGCCCGTCCATCCGCTCGACGGTGAGCGTCGCGAGGTCCTCGCGCGGCTCGTCGGGCACGGAGCGGTCCGGCACCGGGACCTCGACGCGGTCGCCGGCCTGCGGGATCTTGCCGAGGCGCTGCATCACGAGGCCGCCGATGGTGTCGTAGTCCTCGTGGTCGGGCAGCTCGATGCCCGTGGCGTCCTCCACCTCGTCGGGCCGCAGCAGGCCGGACAGGCTCCAGGCGCCGTCACGTCGTTGACGGGCCCGGGCTCCGAGGCGGTCGTGCTCGTCGGAGATGTCACCGACGATCTCCTCGACGACGTCCTCGAGGGTCACGATGCCCGCGTGGCCGCCGTACTCGTCGAGGACGATGGCCATCTGGAACCCGTCGCCACGGAGCAGTGCGAGCAGCGGGTCGAGCCGCAGGCTGTCGGGGACGACCGTCGGCTTGACCATGATGTGCTTGATGCGGGTCGTGGCCCGCTCGTGGACGGGGAGTGCCACGGCGTGCTTGACGTGGACCGTGCCCACGACGGCGTCCTCCTGGTCGAGGACCGGGAAGCGGGAGAGCCCCGTCTGGCGGGCCAGCTCGATGATCGTGCTCGCGCGGTCGCTCTCCTCGACGGTCGTGGTGCGGACCCGGGGGGTCATGATCTCGCCGGCGGTGCGGGTGCCGAACTCCACGCTGCGCTCCATGAGCTCGGCGGTCTCGGGGTCGAGCGTGCCCTGGACGGCCGAGCGCTGCACGAGCGAGGCGAGCTCCTCGGAGCTCCGCGCCGAGCGCAGCTCCTCCTGCGGCTCGATGCCGAGGCGGCGCACGAGCGCGTTGGCGGAGTTGTTGAGGACCTTGATGGGCCAGCGGGACCCGGCGGTGAAGCCCCGCATGAAGCCCTGTGTCGCGCGCGCGGTCTCGAGCGGCTTGGCCAGCGCGAGGTTCTTGGGGACCATCTCCCCGAAGAGCATCGTGAGGATGGTGCCGAGGGTCAGACCGATGGCCACCGAGACGGGTGGGACCCACCCGTCGGGCAGGCCGACCGCCGTGAGCGGGTCACGCACCAGGGTGGCGATCGCGGGCTCGGCCAGGAAGCCGACCGCCAGGTTGGTCACCGTGATGCCGACCTGGGCTCCGGAGAGCTGCGTCGAGAGGGACTTGAGCGCCCGTTGCACGCCCGCGGCCGAGGCGTCGCCGCCACTGGCGGCACGCTCCACGGTGGCTCGGTCCACGGTGACGAAGGAGAACTCGGCCGCGACGAACACGCCGCAGATCGCGATGAGCGCGAGCGAGACGAGCAGGAGGAGCCACGGGGTCACGACGCGGCTCCTGGTCTGGTCAGGGAGACGGTCGTGCGGCGACTTTGATAGCCGTCCATGGGGGTCTGGGAAGGCCCTTCCACTCGGGTGCTGGCAGTACTTCGCCCACCAGCCTAGAGGACACCCGTCCACGACTCCGCGTCGCTTTGGGCGACGACGTCCCGGCCCCCTACTCTGGGCCCTTCGAGCGCGGCGATCCAGGGGACATGATGCACGGGTGGATGCGGAGCGGCACGGCCGTGCTGGCCGCCGCACTGGTGGTGTCGTCGGCCGCGGCGGGCCTCGCGCGGCCCTCCGAGCCGACACCCACGGTCGTCCCCGTCGCGGCCGGCACGGACCGCCTGACGATGCCCTCGGACGCCGGTCGCGCGGCCCCTGACACCACGCGCGACACCCGCCCGAACGTGGTCTTCGTGATGACCGACGACATGCGCGACGACGACCTGCGGTGGATGCCGCAGACGCAGCGGTTGATCGCCGACCAGGGGCTGGACTTCACCGACGCCATCTCGCCGCACCCGCTGTGCTGTCCCGCGCGGGCCGAGCTGGTCACCGGCCAGTACGCCCAGAACAACGGCGTCCAGCACAACGCCGGCCCCTTCGGCGGTTTTCAGGCCCTCGACCCCACCCACGAGATCAGCTCGTGGTTCGGCAGGGCGGGCTACCAGACGGGCTTCGTCGGCAAGTTCCTCAACGGCTACACCGCCGACGACGTCCGTCCGTCGGGGTGGACCCACTGGGACGCGCTGGTGGCCGGCGTCTACGACTACCTGGACTTCGCGTTCGCCGACGACGACGACAGTCCGGCGGTCTTCAGGGACAGCTACGTCACCGACGTGATCGCCGAGCGCACCAACGAGACCGTCCGGCGCTTCGCCCGCAAGGACGAGCCCTTCCTCCTCTTCTCCTGGCACCTCGCGCCGCACTACCGGATCGATGACGGCAGGCCCGTGCTGCCTCCCAGCTCGCCGCGCGACGCCGACCGGTTCCCGCACGCGGAGCCGCCGTCCATGCAGGACCCGGCCTTCAACGAGCGGGCGGTCCTCGACCAGCCCCGGCCCTTCCGCAACCGTCGCCAGGCCGACCCCGAGGTGGTCGTCGAGGACCACCGGGCACGTCTGCGGGCCCTGCAGTCAGTCGACCGTGCCGTCGGCTCCCTGGTCGACACGCTGCGCGAGACCGGCGAGCTCGACCACACCGTGATCGTCTTCACCTCCGACAACGGCTACTCCCTGGGTGAGCACCGCTTCGTCGGCAAGAACGTGCTGACCCAGCCKGTCCTCCAGGTGCCGCTGCTGGTGCGCGGCCCCGGCATCGCTCCCGGTACGACGTCCGACCTGCCGGTCACCCTCGTCGACCTGCCGGCGACCTTCGCCGCGATCGTGGGCGCCTCGGCGGAGTGGCCCGTCGACGGGACGTCGTTCGTGCCGACGCTGCGCGGCCTCGACCAGCCCTTCCGTGACACCACGCTCGTGCAGACCGGCGACGACGGCGGCGACGGGTGGGCCTACCGCGGCGTGCGCACCGATCGCTACCTGTACGGCGTCAACGGCTCCGACGCGTTCCTCTACGACGACGACCTCGACCCCGACCAGCTGGTCAACCGCATCGACGATCCGGCGTACGCAGCGATCCGCGTCGCCCTCGAGCAGCGCCGCAGCGAGCTGATCACGTGCCGGGGCGGCGCCTGCAACCAGACCTTCGGAGCGCTCCCGGAGCCGGGCGTCGGCTGATCGGTCCGTGCGACTGGTCCTTTCGGGCCATCCCGGGCCACCGAGTCGTTACCTTGGTAACAACGGACATACCCTCTGCCCGTGGCTGGGACGAAGGGGCGGACGCCCCGCGGGGACAAGCGCCGGAGGAAGCCGTCCGCCGGCGTGCTCCCCGGCGCCGACCGCCACCTCGTGACCCGCTTCTCCTACGGGCTGACCAAGGACCTGGTGCGCGACGTGCGCCGCCACGGCGCCGAGGCCTGGTTCGTCGACCAGCTCTCCCCCGGCAAGGTCGCGGACGGTCCCGGCCACGCCGTCGACGACTGGTGGCCGTCGCTGCGGCGCAGCCCGCTGGACCTCTGGCAGCGCACCCAGAGCGAGGTCGAGCCCGGCTGGATGGTGATGGAGGACTACATGCGCCGGGCGCTCGTGCGCCGGACCGTCTCCCGTCGTCAGGTCCTCGAGGTCATGACGGAGCTCTGGGAGAACCACTTCCACGTGCCCGTGGCCGCCGACGGCGTGTTCACGCACCGGGTGTCGTACGGCGACGCGATCCGAGCGCGGGCCCTCGGGAAGTTCAGCGATCTCCTCTTCACCGTCACCACCCACCCCGCCATGGGGATCTACCTCGACAACGCCACCTCGACCGCCTCCCACCCCAACGAGAACCTCGGGCGCGAGCTCCTGGAGCTCCACACGGTCGGCCGCGGCCCGTTCACCGAGGCCGACGTCAAGGACTCGGCGCGCATCCTCACCGGGTGGCGCGTGGACGTGTGGAAGACCTTCGCTGCGGCCTACTCCCCCGCGGACCACGCGACGGGGCCGGTGCGAGTCATGGGGTTCACCGACCCCAACCGCTCCGCCGACGGGCGTGACCTGACCCGGCGCTACACCGACTACCTGGCCCACCACCCGGCCACCGCGAAGCGGGTGGCGCGCAGGATCGCGGTGAAGTTCGTCCGCGACGAGCCGCCGCACGCACTCGTCGACATGCTGGCCAAGGTCTACCTCCAGCACGACACCGCGATCGTCCCGGTCCTGAAGGCGCTCGTGGCGTCGTCCGTGTTCCGGGCATCCCGAGGCACCAAGGTCCGCGACCCTGCCGAGGACGTGGTCGCGACGTACCGGGCGCTGGGCGTGACGGTGCGTCGTCCTTCCTCCCAGGACTCGGCGGCCGAGGCCATCCTGTGGCAGACCGACGGGCTCGGCGGGCGACCCTTCTCCTGGAGCCGTCCCGACGGGGCCCCCATCACCAACCAGGCCTGGGCGTCGGCCGGCCGGATGGCCGCATCGTTCGGCATGCACTGGTCGATGGCCGGCGGGTGGTGGCCCGAGAAGGACATCGCCTACCGCTCCCCCGCCTCCTGGCTGCCGGAGAAGAAGGTGCGTTTCGACGACCTCGTGGACCACCTCGCGGAGCGGATCCTCTTCCGCCCCGCCAGCAGGCAGCTGCTCAAGGCGTGCTGCCAGGCGACCGGGTTGCACCCCGGCACCACCATCACCAGGTCCCACGACCTCGTGAGGTGGGGCATGCCGCGCCTGCTCGTGACCCTGCTCGACTCCCCTGCCCACATGACCCGGTGACTGCCATGACGATCCTCGACGACTGCTGCGCGGAGCTCGCCGGTGCCCGCCTGTCGCGCCGGACCCTTCTCGGCACCGCGGCCGGCGTCGCCGGCCTGTCGGTGGTGTACGGCGGCGCCGAGGTGCGCGCGTCGGCGGCCGCGGCCGCCCCGGCCCCCTCGGTGCTGGTGGTGGTGTCGATGCGGGGTGCCGCCGACGGCCTCTCCCTGGTGGTGCCGCACGCCGACCCGGTCTACTACGCGGCGCGCCCTGGCATCGCGGTTCCCGCCGAGCGGCTGCTCGCCCGCGACGGGATGTTCGGGCTGCACCCCTCGCTGGCCCCCCTGCTCCCGCTGTGGGACTCGGGCCGCCTCGCCGCCGTCCATGCGACCGGGCTCCCCGTAGCCAACCGCTCGCACTTCTCGGCCATGGAGGAGATCGAGGACGCCAGCGCAGGCTCCGCGGCCCGCGTCGGGTGGCTCAACCGGCTCATCGGGCTCGACGCGCTCACCAGCCCCGTGCAGGGCATCGGCCTCGGCAGCGGCGTCGTACCCACGTCGCTGGCCGGTCCGTCGCCGGCCATGGCGGCCGCGTCGCTCGACCACCTCTCCATCCCGGGCGAGGAGGACGGTTCGGCGGCGCGGCGGCGCGCCAGCCTGAAGACGCTGTGGGGCACCGACCGGTCGGTGCTCGGCGACGCCGCCCGGGACGCCTTCGCGGCCGTCGACATCCTGGCCCCCGTCGTCGAGGGGCCGGCGACCCCGGTGGGCGGAGCGACGTACCCCCGCGGCGACCTCGGCCAGGCGCTCGCGCACGCCGCCCGCATCATCCGCGGGGACGTGGGCGTCCAGGTCATCACCGTCGACCAGGGCGACTGGGACATGCACACCGGTGTCGGCACCCTCGAGTGGGGACGGCTCAAGGACAACGCCGCCACCTTCGCCTCCGCGCTGGCCGCGTTCTTCACCGACATCGGGGCGTACGGCGAGAAGGTCACCGTGGTGTGCCTCAGCGAGTTCGGTCGCCGCGTCGCCGAGAACGCCAACTACGGCCTCGACCACGGGCACGGCAACGTCATGTTCCTGGCCGGGGCGGGCGTGCAGGGCGGTCGCTACCACGGCAGCTGGCCCGGCCTCACGAACAGCCCGGACGCCGACCTGACGGTCACCACCGACTACCGCAGCGTCCTGTCCGAGGTGGTGCGGACCCGCTTCGGGGCGGACTCGAGCCGGGTGTTCCCGGGGTTCGTGGGGCCCTCGCTCGGCACCATGGTGTGACCCCTGACGACGCGTCCGACCTGATTGTCGATCGGCGCGAGCGCTGGGGTAAGGTTTCGCTCGCCCATCACGCAGGTGATGGGTGTTCGGGCTGTAGCGCAGCTTGGTAGCGCACCTGACTGGGGGTCAGGGGGTCGCAGGTTCAAATCCTGTCAGCCCGACAAATGGACACCGCAGGTCAGAGGCCGTTTCGGGTAACCGAAGCGGCTTCTTTCCTGTCAGCAGGGCTGCTAGTGACAGCAGTTGTGACAGCAGTTGCTCCACACGCCAGGTCGCCACGGGAAAGTGGTCGCCACAGGCGACCGTCGTAGTCGTGGCGCACGCACCGCGACCCGGCCCTCCAGGCCACCCGGCGCCGACCGGTTGATGATGCGAGCGAGGGCCAGCAGCCGGAGCAGCCTCAGCGGGCGAAATACGGGAGCAGCGATCAGAACCAGGTCGTACCAGTGACGAAGTGCATACCCCAGGCGCGGGAATGACCTCCGGTGAAGTTCTTCGGAGCAGGGCCAGCCGAGGTATGTCCGCTGGGCGAACAAGACATACCAATTCGACCGCCAGCAGCGACGCCGCACAGAACGTCCCCTGTTTCGGGTGACCTAGCCCCACTGGCCGGCGTGTTACCGAGGAATCACGTTCGTTCGGGGCCATCTCGGGCGTCTCAACTCAAGAAGGACAGCATCATGGCGAAAAACACGGGAGCACTTTCGTTGGCTGTAGCGGCATCGGCACTGGTCTTGGTCGCGGGCGTCGGTGGCGCCACAGCCGCAGCGACCCTCATCACCGGCAAGGACATCAAGGACAACACCTTGAAAAGCGTTGACGTCAAGGACGGGTCCCTGCAGAAGAAGGACCTCACGACCAAAGCCATTACCAAGCTGTCCGGCGCGCAAGGTCCAGCAGGGCCGACGGGTAGCGCAGGAAAGGCGGGACCAGCAGGACCGGTGGGACCGGTGGGACCCGTCGGTCCCCAAGGGCCAAGAGGCCTGAGCGACGTTCAGACATTCGTCACGCCGATTGCACCGGCGCCGCTGAATGTGAACGTCGTCGATGTACCAGCCAGCCCACTCAACGSCACGGCAGACTCGAGGACACCACTGCTGACGTTCGAACTCGACGCAGGTGAATACCTCGTTGATGCAGCGGCACAGTTCTTCCACTTCGTCCCTGGCGCCGACAGTGTCGACTACGGCGTCATCGGAACCCGGATCGGTGGTCAGGATCAGCCGGGCACAGGATTCACGCCCGACATCCCGAACGATGGCAACAACGGTGCGCAGGTCTCGGCGCCCGCATACATCGTGATTCCCGCTGACAACACGCAGGTGACCATCGTCGGGACGATCCGCGGGATCCGTGCCGGACACGCCGGGGCATTGGCCGTGGTCACTAAAGTCGACTAGCCAGACACGACCGTCGGCGCCAGGTTCGTCACCGGAAGGCCCAGCCAGGACATGACGAAAGCCGCCCGCCCTGCAACGTGCAGGACGGGTGGCTTCGCGGGTGGTGTACGCCGCTATCCCGGCCGTCTCGTCCGGGCCTTGTCCGATCTCGTGGGGCCGCCGTCCCTCCCCGCTCGTCCCCTCTGCTGGGGAAAACGATCCCTGAAGTGCGCCACGCCGCGCGGGGCTTCCTAGCCTGCTGGGAACTGCCGGTCCGGGGGAAGGGTCCTGACGATGTCCTTGCAGCACGAGCCGCTCGTTGCCGACGCGAGGAGCCGAACGCAGGAGTCCCCACGCCCACGACGGGTGGTCCTGATCGACGACCACCGCACCTTCGTGGAGCTCATGCAGTTCGCCCTCGAGAGCTCGCCCTCCATGTCCTGCGTCGGTGTCGCCTACACCCCCGAGAGCGGACTCGAGCTGATCGCCGAGCAGCGTCCCGACCTGGTGGTCATCGACTACGAGTTCCCGGAGTCGATGCACGACGGGATCCAGACCACGGCAGCCATCACCACCCGGTTCCCCGACGTGCACGTCGCGCTGCTGACCGGTCATGCCGGCGGGGACCTCGTCCACCGCGCCGTCGACGCCGGCGTCAGCGCGCTGCTGCTCAAGACCGGCTCCCTGACCAACCTGCTCGCAGCGCTCGACACGATCGGCCCCGGCGTCCTGGTGACACCCCCCGGGATGCTCCGTGCGCCTGTGCCGGCCCCGCCGGAGGACCCGCTCAGCGCCCGGGAGCACGACGTGCTCGCGATGCTGGCGATCGGCCTGCGGGCCCAGGACATCGCCGACCAGCTCGGGATCTCGAAGAACACGTGCCGCGGCTACATCAAGTCGCTGCTGTGGAAGCTCGACGCCCACACGCAGCTCGAGGCGGTGGCCAACGCTCGGAGACGGGGTCTTGTGACCGGGCCGTGACGACCCCGAGCAGGCTGCGCGGAAGCGGTGCCGACCGGTCCGTCGTCCGGATGGCGCTCATCCGGTTCGGGGTGCTGACCTCCCTCACCCTGGTGGTCGTGGCGTTCCTGACCGCATGGTGGAGCCAGCACCTCGCCGAGGACGAGGCAGTGCGAGACGCCCGCGTCCGGACCGCCGGCATGGCGCGCGGGATCGCCGCTCCCCTGCTGGACAGCAGGGTCCGCCGCAACGATGCGCCGGCCATGCGCGACTTCGACACCACCCTCCGCAACCGGCTGCGCGACGGCACCGTCGCGCACATCGTCGTGTGGGACATCGACGGGAACCTCATCTGGGCCGACGAGCCGTCCCGGGTCCACTCGGGCGAGGAGCTGCCCGAGGAGCTGACCGCGCCGGGTGCCGGGGAGTCCGTCGTCGTGCCCACCGAGGACCACCCACTGGCCTACACGGACTCGGACACCGACTCCCTGGTCGAGGTGTACGTCCGCACCACCGACGCCGACGGCGAGCCCTTCATCTTCGAGGCCTACACCCCCCGCGACCGCCTCCAGGCCGACGCCGGTGCCATCATGAGCGAGCTGCTGCCCCTCACCCTGGGCTCCCTGCTCGTGCTCGCGGCAGCGATCGTCCCCCTGGCACTCTCCCTGGCCCGCCGGATCGACCGGGCGAGCGCCAGCAGACGAGAGGTCCTGCGCCACTCGCTGCGCTCATGGCAACGCGAGCGCGAGCGCCTCGCCCAGTCGCTCCACGACGACGTCATCCAGGACCTCTCGGCCGCGGGCTACGCCCTGCCGGCGGTGCTCGAGGCGCTGCCGCCCGGCTCCCGGACCGAAGCCGCCCGAACGATCGGTGAGCAGATCACCCAGGTCCTGATCCTCAGCGTCGCCACCCTGCGCGCGGTGCTCACCGACATGGCACCGTCCGGCTTCGAGGAGGCCACCCTCGAGCAGGCGCTCCAGTCGATCGCGCAGCGGCACCGTGAGCGGGGGCTGGGCGTCGAGCTCACCATCGACCCCGACCTCGGTGCCGGTGTGGCCAGCGGCGGACTCATCTATCGCATCGTGCGTGAGGGACTGCAGAACGTGAGCAAGCACGCGGACGCCACCGAGGTGACTGTCCGCGTGCGCCGTGGTGACTCGATCGTGGACGTCACGATCGATGACAACGGGCACGGCCTCCGCAACGGCTCCTCCCAGGACGGCCACATGGGGCTCCGTCTGCTCGAGGTCTTCCTCGCCGACGTGGGCGGGAGCCTCGAGCTTGTCGACCGCCCCGAAGGTGGCGCGCGCCTGAGTGCCGTGGTCCCGGCCGAGCTGCCCGAGCTCGAGGAGGCGCTGCGCGACTGACCTCCCGCACCCCCACCTTTTCCCCAGCCGCCACTCCTAGCGTGGGCGGTGCTGAGAGGGAGGCCGCCGTGGACCTGACGCGACGAGACATGGTGAAGCTGTCGGTCCTGGGCACGACGGCGGTCGCGCTGCCACTCGAACGAGCGCTCGGTGGCCCGGCGACGCTGGCCAACCGCATCGCGCAGAGCGCGCTCCCGGCGCCGTTCACGATCCCGTTCACGACGCCGCCACGGATCATGCCGGTCCGCTCGGACGACACCACCGACTACTTCCGGGTGTCCATGGAGCCAGCCGTCGCGGAGATCCTCCCGGGTCTGCAGACCCTCGTCTGGGGCTACAACGGCAGCGTCCCCGGGCCGACCTTCCAGGTCGCGAAGGGCCGACGGGCCGTGGTCCGGCAGATCAACAACCTCCCCGCCAAGCACCCGGTCCTCAACTACACGCCGTGGACGTCGGTCCACCTCCACGGCTCGGCCTCGCTGCCGCAGTACGACGGCTACGCCAGCGACATCACCAACCCCGGGGAGTGGAAGGACTACGTCTACCCGAACCGGCAGCCCGCGCGCACCCTCTGGTACCACGACCACGGGGTGCACCACACGGCGCAGAACGTCTTCATGGGCCTGGCCGGGATGTACATCATGACCGACGCGCTCGAGCAGGCGCTCCCGATCCCGCACGGTGCCTACGACGTGCCGCTCATCGTCTCCGACCAGATGTTCAACACCGACGGGTCGCTCCTGTTCACCACCAGCGACGAGGACGGCTTCTACGGCGACGTCATCACCGTCAACGGTCGCCCGTGGCCGCTGATGAGGGTGGCGCGACGCAAGTACCGGTTCCGCATCCTCAACGCCTCGGTGTCCCGCTCCTACCGGTGGTCGCTCAGCGACGGCTCGTCGATGACCGTGATCGCGACGGACGCCGGCCTGCTGGGTGCTCCGAAGAAGGTCTCGAGCCTGCGCCACGGCGTTGCCGAGCGCTACGAGGTCGTCATCGACTTCGCGAAGTACCGGCCCGGCACGCGCATCGTGATGCGCAACAGCTCCCCGAAGAACAACGTGAACTTCGCCAACACCGACAAGGTGATGGCCTTCGAGGTGACGGCGGACGCGTTCGACCCCGCCGCCAACGAGGTGCCTGCGGTCCTGGAGCCCTTCCAACCGACCATGGCCCTCAGTCCCACCCAGTCCGTCCGGACGCGCCAGTTCGACTTCGCCCGTGCCAACGGCCAGTGGAAGATCAACGGCAGGACCTGGGAGGACGTCGTACGCAGCGGCTTCACCTTCAGCCTCGCCGCCCCCCGGCGCGACGACGTCGAGACCTGGGTGCTGCGCAACCTCTCCGGAGGGTGGAACCACCCGGTCCACGTCCACTTCGTCGACTTCAAGATCCTCTCGCGCAACGGGCAGGCGCCTCCGCCGTACGAGGCGGGTGCCAAGGACGTCGTGTTCCTCAGCGAGAAGGAGACCGTGCAGATCCTGGTCAAGTTCGACGGCGGCAGCGGGAAGTACATGATGCACTGCCACAACCTCGTCCACGAGGACCACGACATGATGGCCCAGTTCGAGATCCTGGACAGCACCACCGTGCCCGACGACCCGTTCTCGGCGCCGGCCCAGCGGCTGCCCGAGACGCCCCTCTGACGCGATGAGCACCACGGCCCGGCCGGCGCCGTCGCGCGAACGGCTCGACGAGCCGCTCCCGGGCGAGGGACTCGTCCTCGCGGCGGCCATGGGTGCCGCGACGGCTGGCGCGATCCACCTGGTCGTCGTGCCCGAGCACTGGGGGGTCTCGGCCCCCATGAGCGCCTTCTTCATCGCTCTCGGGGTGGGTCAGCTGCTCCTCGCGGCCGGACTGCGCTGGAGGCTCCCCGACGCGGTCCTCGTGGTCGTGATCATGGGGCACCTCGCGGTCATGGGCCTGTACGTCGCGTCCCGCTCGGTGGACCTCCCGTTCGTGCCGCCGCACGACGCCGCCCACGAGATGGAGCACCTTCCCGTCCCGCGGGGCGTGGGCAACGGCATCCCGCTCTACCCGGGGTCCCGCGTGGAGCCGGTGGGGATGCTCGACCTGGTGTGCCTGGCCGCCGAGCTCGTCCTCGTCGTGTCCCTCGCGGCGCTTCTCCCGCCGCGGCTGCGCAGCGTCGTGACCACCGTGATGGCGGGGGCAGCGGTCCTCGCCGTGGTGTGGCGGGTGTGGGTCCTCTCCTGAGCCGCGGCGCCTCGGACGGGCACGAACGGGTCACTGAGGCTGGGGGGTCCCAGACCCCCGCACCGGGGGCTGATGCAACCCCCCGCCTCCCGGACAGCATGGTCGCTGACACGGGAGGGGTGGGCGATGATCGAGGTCACGCTGTTGGGGCACACGTCGGTACGGGGAGCCGTGAGGTTGACGGCGGCGGACATGGGAGGCGTCAAGCCTCGCCAGCTGCTGGCCCTGCTGGCGCTGGACCTGGGACGTCCGGTCCCCAAGGACGTGCTCGCCGACCGGTTGTGGGACCAACGGCCCCCGAACGGGTGCATCACCACCCTGGAGAGCTACGTCTGCCTGCTCCGCCGCAAGCTCCGCGTCTCCGCCGGTCGGCACTGCGCGATCGCGACGAGCCACGGTGGCTACCTCCTGGATCCTGATCAGGCGCGTGTGGACCTCCACGACGTGACCCGGCTGCTCGCCGGCAACGAGGCCTCGGTCCTGCGAGGGCTGGACCGCATTCCCGGTGACCTGCTGGCCGACGAGCCGTACGCGACCTGGGCCGAGGAGGCTCGCACCACCTTCGCCGACGTGCTGGCCACGGCCTGCACGCGTGCGGCCGGCGACGCCAACCGGGCGGGCCGGCACGCTCCCGCCGTTCGCCTGGCGAGGGCGGCCACCCGAAGCGCGACCTTCTCCGAGCCTGCACTGCGCGAGCTCATGCGTGCCCTGGTCGGTGTCGGCGACCGGACCGCGGCGCTGAACGCCTACGAGGACATGCGCGCCCGGCTCGCGGCGGAGCTGGGCCTGGACCTCGACGCCGAGACCCGTGCCCTGTTCCTGGGCACGATCCAGCAGGACCGGGCCTCCGAGCGCGTGTGCGACCGCGCGGAGGCCTCGGCGCTCGTGCGCCTCCTGCGCACCAGCCTGGACAACAACCCCGCGGTGCTGGTCGGCATCCCGGGCTCGATCGAGCTGATCCGGGCCCTGCAGGCCCTCTCCCCGACCGGCTGATCCGGGTCCGGAGGTCCCGCCTGAAGCGGTCCCACGCCAACACCGCGGGCGGGACCGCTTCGGCGTGCGGCCACGCCGTCGCACCCGGATCAGGTGCTCGTCCGGACAGGTCCGGACCCCGGAGCCACTCCCCAACTTTTCCCAAGGACCGACGTGGACCTTGGTGGACAAATGTCCTCTTCAAGGTGGTGCCTCATGAGTCGAACGCAGCGCAAGATCTCGGCCTCGCGACCAGACCCCGGACGGTCGGACACCCGGGGACGACGCCGGCGACGGTCCGAGCAGGGCCGATTGCGCTGGTGGGTGTCGATGGGATCGGCCCTGGCCATCCCCGCGTCCTTCATCATCCCGATCGGCTTCGCGCCGGCCGCCGAGGCCGCTCCGGCCGCGGTCGGGCAGGGCTTCACGGTGACGCCCTCGGACCTCGCCTACATTCTCAAGCAGATCAAGATCGCGGAGAAGCACGTCGCCGACACCACGCCGGCGACCGGTCCCTGTGGGGCCCTCCGCTCCCAGCTCGCCAGCCCGCTGCTGTCCTTCGGCCTCCGGACCGTCGACGGCTCCTGCAACAACCTGGTCGCCGGGAAGGAGCGCAGCGGAGCCGCGGACGAGGAGTTCCCGCGTCTCGCCGCGCCAGTCCTCAAGCCGGCTGAGAACGTCCCGCCGGCCTTCGGCCCGCCCGCACCCACGTCGTACACCCAGACCAAGGGCAACGTCTTCGACACCCAGCCGCGCATCGTCAGCAACCTGATCGTCGACCAGACCTCGACGAACCCGGCGGCGATCGCCGCTGCCGGCTTCCCGGTACGCACCCAGGGGAACACCGGGGTCCAGCCCTGCACCACGGACCCGGACCCGCTGGCCGATCCCCCGATCGCGGCGGTCCCCACCGACTGCACGCCGTCGCACGAGACACTGTTCATCCCGAACGTGACCACGGACGTGGGCCTGTCCCCGCCGTACAACTCGCTGTTCACCCTCTTCGGCCAGTTCTTCGACCACGGGGTCGACCAGACCGTCAAGGGCGGCGGCACGGTCTTCGTCCCGCTCAAGGACGACGACCCGCTGGTGGCCGGCAAGGACCACATCTTCGGCAACGCGGACGACCTCAACCCCAGCGTGCGGTTCATGGTCCTCACCCGGGCGCAGAACCAGCCCGGCCCCGACGGCAAGCTCCTCGACGACCCGGCCACCGCCGCTGACGAGACAGCTGACAACGTCCACAACGCCGACAACACGGACTCGCCGTGGGTGGACCAGAGCCAGACCTACACGTCGCACGCGTCCCACCAGGCGTTCCTGCGCGAGTACACCACCAACGCGGCGGGACGTCCCGTCCCGACCGGCAAGATGCTGGGTGGGGTCCTCGCCGCGGACGCGGTGGCAGGTGTCGACTCCGGCATGGCGACCTGGGCCTCGACGAAGGAGCAGGCCGCAACCCTGCTCGGCCTGCAGCTCACGGACAAGGACGTCCTGAACGTCCCGATGCTCGCCGTGGACGCCTACGGCAACTTCATCCCCGGACCGGCACGCGGCCTGCCGCAGTACGTCACCGACACGGGCCTGGTCGAGGGCAACACGGCGGCTCCGGTCCCCGTGCCCGCCAACGTCCAGTACTTCGACACGCCCTTCCTGACCGACATCGCGCACAGCGCCGAGCCTGTCGGGGCGAACCCGGTCCCGGACAGCAACACGACGGCCGGCAAGCAGCTCGACGTCACCTCGCCCGCGGGGTCCTACGACGACGAGCTCCTCGACGCCCACTTCATCGCGGGTGACGGTCGCGTCAACGAGAACATCGGCCTCACGGCCATCCACCAGGTGTTCCACTCCGAGCACGACCGGCTGGTCGACGACATCAAGAACACGCTCACGACCGACACCAGTGCTGCCGGTGTCGCCGCGCTCGCCGAGTGGAAGTCCACCGAGGGAGCCGACGGGTGGAACGGCTCGCGGTTGTTCCAGGCGGCGCGCTTCGTCACCGAGATGGAG